>JBKPDM010000374.1:0-3168 GCA_046727895.1 Pseudomonadota bacterium
TCCGTACACGATCCGGGTGAAGGTGCCCCATGGCGTGAAGCTGATGCCTCACCGGCACCCCGAAGACCGGACGTACACGGTCATGTCGGGAGTCTTCTACATCGGCGTGGGCGACCGGTTCGACCCCGAGAAGCTGCACGCGTACGCACCCGGTGCGGTGATCGTTCTCCCCGGAGGCACGTCGCACTTTCACTGGGCGAGGTCCGGCGAGTACGTCACGCAGGTGACGGCGATCGGCCCGCTCGGTCTCGAGTACCTCGACCCGAAGGACGATCCGCGGAAGACCTCCTTGGCGACCGGCGCCTAGCACTCCGGCGTGCGCGCCTGGCGGCGCCGAGCAACGACCTCGAAGGGCCGCATCATCTCGTTCGCGGCGTGCTCCAGGACATTTCAACGACGGGGACTGAAAATCCCCGTGTCGGTGGTTTGATTCCGCCCCTGGGCACTGTTTTTCGCGCCGTTCCCGCGCTGGCCGAGGAGGTCGTGCACGAGGCGTGGATCACCGCCATGGAATCGATTGGCTCGTTGGCGCATCCGGCGGCGAGCCGCTCCCTCATTTCTCGTCTCTTCATGGGCGGCCCCGGGGCTGTTCCTTGGGCAAGCCCGCCTTCTCGTCGAGTGCGCTGTTCGCCTGCTCGAACAGGCTTCCCTCCAGGCCCCTCCCCCTCGCTCCAGCCACCTCGCCGCCCCAGCTCAGCCTCTGGTGAGTGCCGTCCGAGGTTCGAGACGCGCCCTGCCCTGACGACGGGCCCGCAACGGCTCTACCCTCAGCAGCGGTGATCACCCTTCCGAGCGCCTCCTGCCTTCGTCGTCCTCCCGCTCGCCGCCCGACGACCCAGTCCGTACCCGGCTTCCGCCGCGAAAACCCCGTTTGTTCTTCCTTGGATCTTGCTGTGGGGTCGTGCGCTGCGTTCCACGCGCTTCGGGCTACCATGAGCGAAGGTTCATTCGCGGATCGCTCTGGCCTGGTCGAAGCAAATGTAGCTCGTGCCACCTCGGGTGAGGATCTTCGTCCTCAGCTCGACGGAGTACGTCGTCAGGTTGGGATCAAGGGTGCGACCGTCCAGGTCAGTGGGGAGCTTCACCTTCAGCCCGGTCTTTTTTGAGGACCGGTAGGTCTTGCCCAACACCGTGTATTCCGCGAGGCGTGGTCCGCCCTTCAACGCCTCCTCGAGCACTCGCCCCTGAACGCCCGGCATGTTAAACGCGAGAATGCGCGCAACCGTAGGTGCGACGTCGACGTTCACCGTGGGAAGCGTGTCATCAAGGCCCGACTTGAAGTCTGGCCCATGGGCCATCATGGAAATGTGCGTATCGGTTGGCGAGAAACTGCCGTGGTCACCCCTCCGGTTGACCGAGCTCGCGTAGCTGATTCCAGGACGGCCTGCCACGGCCACCTTTTCGTCGAAAGTGAAGCTGACGATGATGTCAGGCCCGCGGCCGGTGACCTGGTTCTCCGTGTTGATGAGGCTCATGGGCAGCGTCCCCGCGACGTCCCCATACCTGTCACTCACGAAAATTGCGCCGAATTGCAAGCGGCTCTGGAGACTCACCACAGCGGCCTTGACGGTGTTGGTGTTGCCATCCGGGACGAAGAGGTAGTCGCTCCCCGCGTTCGCGGCGACGACGATGCCTCCGGCGGGAACCGGCTTCGGCACCAGGTACCTTGGCGAGGTGTACTTTTGCCCTTTCCCACAAGCGCTTCCATCCGCGTCATTCTTGCTGGGGTGAAGGCGGGTCCCGTCGAACAGGATGCCTGACAAGGTCGGTATGTCGCGGCAGCCTGCGCCATCGTAAGCCTTCAGGCCGTCCTGGGTGAGCAACTCGGCAGTCCGCACGAAGCCCGAGGTCGAGTACCCATTGGGGTCATGCGAGCCGATGCCGCCATCGACAATTCCCCGCAAGGGGAAGCGGGCGACATCACCGGAGACCGTGCTCTGATTGTGGTCCTGAGTGATGATGATGTCGGTGCTCCGCTCCCAGCCGAGCTGGCGGATCTTGTCCATGACTCGGCCCAAGATCTCGTCGTTCATCCTCGTCGCATCGATCGAGTTGAATGTCCCGGGTCCGTACGCGTGATTCGTTGCGTCCGGCTCCTTCGACCAGAAGACTGTGAGATCCGGCTTCTTGTTCGGGAGGATGTAGTTGACGAATACGTCAGTCAGATACGTGAACCCACGCCGAGAAAGGGCCCCAGTGCGATCGAGCGGATTCGCGGTCTGCCCATCGTTGAGCCTCTGAATCGCAATGGGAGCCGTCGGGTCGCCGTTGTCTTTGGCGAGGACCAACGCACCCGCGTCGTAGGCGTTAACAGTGTTCCTCGGAAGGGCGTAAGCGGCCATCTGGAGTTCCTTGGCGAGACCGACCGGCATCGCCGCATCTTCATCGAGGATGATGCCCCCTCGCTTGTAGTCCTGGATGAAGGCCGCCCCGAACTTGCCGATGGCTGCCGTCGTCAGCCCTCTGGCCTGCGCTGCTTGGAGCATCGTCAAAACGAGCGTCAGCTTGCCCTGGAAGGACTCCCGCACGGCTTCGACGACCCCGAAGTCCTCGATGAACACCGGGGCAGAAAAATCGATATCGACGCCCTTCGCGTTCTTTCCCCTCGCATTCGGCGCGTACACCACGTTGCCGTAGAACCCATGCATCCCCGGATACGTTCCAGTCGCAATGGACGCGGAGTTCATCATGGTGAAGGTTGGATAGACGGCGTGGTGATCCGCGAAGACGACCCCGGATCGAGCGAGGGCGAAGTAGTTCGGCATGTTCTCCGGAGTGACATCGTCAGCTCGAAGTCCATCCCAAACAAAGACGATGACTCGTCGTCGCGCAGTTGACCCTGCGTCCTGCTGTGCCGCTCCGAGACCACTTCCTGGTCCGAGCACGACGAACGACAACGCGCTCAAGAAAAGAAGTACTCTTATTTTCATGGTTGTCCTCGTTCTACCGTTTCGAACGGCAGACGCCACGGTGGTCAACCCTCCTCGTCCCGCACCGGAAGGGCCTGGACCTTACCGCCTCCGCCGGCTCGCCGCGCTCGTCCCGCCCCCGAAGTCCAACCTCGTCCGCTACTTCGGCGTCTTTGCCCCCAATGCCAGAGTACGCGCTCGCGTTGTCCCGACGCCTTCGTCTCAGCCCAACCCGTCCAGCTCCGCATCCTGTCCGAAG
>JBKPDM010000375.1:0-14063 GCA_046727895.1 Pseudomonadota bacterium
ACCTGGAACACGCTCTTGGCGATGTCCAGCCCGATCGTGGTAGCCTGCATCTCGGACGTCTCCCGTGTTCGTGGTTGTCAACGACTGTCACGCTGGCACACCGATGCCGTCAGCGGGAGGCGTCCATCTCATTATGCGACCCTGGGAATCCGCGCCGCCGGTTTTCGAGCCGCCCACGGATTCCCAGGGTCGCATGGACCGTGGGGCAGATTGGACCGCAAAGGTTGACGAGCCGTTAGTGAGACCGTCACAAAAAAAGAATCACTCGAATCACTCCCAAAATGGGAAATCAGTCACGAAAAACGGCATCAGTCTCAAAAAAAGGGAATCAGTTACCAAAACGGGGCCAGAACTCTTTCCAAGCGAGTTGAGGAAAACAGGTCATCCCGAGCGAGTTGGGAAAACCGGTGACCTCGAGCAACCACGCGACGGCCCGGCATGTGCCTGCGCCTCGCCGGGATGAACGAGTCCCGATCCGAGCTCGGCACTCTGTTCGAGAGAGCGCTGGTGTCCTGAGCCCGCCGGGCTGATCACGCTCCAACCGGAGGCCGCCCCATGCTCCATCACCTCGACAGCGTTTGCGGAATGGTACCCGAATCGGCTCGAAGAGCGGCTTCTCCAGCATGACCCGAGCGCCCAGTGCCGAGGTGACCGGGCGAGACATCCGGGGTCAACCCGATCGGTGTGGGCTGCTTCCGCACGCAGGCTGACGGCGGTTTCGGCCTGGATCCGAGCGCGCCGGCGCTACGCCGCCGGTCGGAGGATGAGCGCCCCGAGCAGACATCCGATCTCGGCCAGCTGCTGCGCGGCGCCGAGCACATCGCCGGTATGGCCGCCGATCTGGCGCCGGGCAAGGATCGCCAGCCCGAGCACGCCACCCGCCGCGAGCAGGATCGCCGAAAGGGCGCGGAGCGGCGCCAACAGCGCGAGGGCAAGCAGGGTCGCGAGGCCCAGGCCCGTGAGGACGCGGGCAGGCTGCGGTCGGCCGCTCGCCGCCGCGAGGCCGTCACTTCGCGCCGGCGCAAGCCAGAGCATCAGTGGCGGCATCATGGCCCGCGAGATGGCACCGGCAGCGAGCAGAACCGCGCCGACCGTGGCCGGCTGCGCGAGCGCCGCGATCGCCCCGATCCGGGCGAGCAGCGCCAGGATCAAGGCGACGGCGCCGAAGCTGCCGAGGCGCGAATCGCGCATGATCTGAAGCTTCTCCTCCCGCGTCCGGCCGCCGCCGAAGCCATCGGCGAGATCGGCGAGGCCATCCTCGTGCAGACCGCCACTCAGCAGGACCTGGACGGCGACGGCGAGCACCGCGGCGAGCGCCGGCGGCAGACCCAGCCAGATGGCGATCGCAAAGGCGAGGGCGCCCGCCGCCCCGATCAGCAGGCCGATCAGCGGGAACATCGCCACGCTCCGGGCGAGCGCGCCTTCCGACCAGGGCTCCCGCACGCGCACCGGCAGTCGGGTCAGAAATTGCAGCGCCACCTTGAAGTCGTCGATCGCCGCGCGCACCATCGCCACCCCGAGCTTGCAGGACGTCCCGAACCCGAGCACCCGACATGCCGCCGGCCAACCCAGTCTCGAGCCTTGATGACCTCTGCCGGCGGCTTCGGCAACTGCCGGGGCCGGATGCCGGGGCGGCTGCGGCGGCACGCCTGCGCCAGCAACAGCTGACCAAGCCGCCCGGCTCGCTCGGCCGGCTCGAGGAGCTCACGCTCTGGCTCGCCGCCTGGCAGGGCCGCCACCCGCCCGAGCTGGAACGGGTCGCCGCGCTGGTCTTTGCCGGCAATCACGGCGTCGCCGCGCGTGGCGTGTCCGCCTATCCGAGCACGGTGACCGCGCAGATGGTCGCCAACTTCGAGGCGGGCGGCGCCGCGATCAACCAGCTCTGCCGGGTAGCAGAGGCCGATCTCAGCGTGGTCGCCCTCGATCTCGAGCGCCCGACCGCGGACTTCTGTCAGGCGCCCGCGATGAGCGAGGCGGAGTGCCTGGAGGCGATCAATCGCGGCATGGCGGCGGTCACGGCCGGGCACGACCTGCTGGCGCTCGGCGAGATGGGGATCGGCAACACGACGTCGGCGGCCGCGATCTGCGCTGCGCTCTTCGGCGGACCGGCCGCCGGGTGGACCGGGCCCGGCACCGGCCTCGACCGGCAGGGCATCGCGCACAAGGTCGCTGTCGTCGGTCGGGCGCTTGCCTGCCATGCCGAGGCGCTCGGCGATCCGCTCGAGGTATTGCGCCGTCTCGGCGGGCGCGAGATCGCAGCCATGGCCGGGGCGCTCGTCGCCGCTCGGGAGATCCGCATTCCCGTGCTCCTCGACGGCTTTGTCGCCGGGTCGGCGGCGGCGATCGTCCAGGCGCTGGAGCCATCGGCCCTCGATCACGTCCAGGCAGCGCACTGCTCAGCCGAGCCCGGGCACCCGCGCCTGATCGAGCGCCTTCGGCTGCGGCCGCTGCTTCAGCTCGACATGCGCCTCGGCGAGGCCTCCGGCGCTGCGCTCGCGGTTCTGCTCTGCCGCGCCGCGCTTGCCTGCCACACCGGCATGGCCACGTTCGAGAGCGCCGGCGTCAGCGACCGCTCTTGAGGTTCAGGCCGCTGGACGTTTGCAGTTATACGCGAAGCGTATTATGCTCAGCGTGTGATCAAGGGCTTTCGAGACCAGAGGACCAGAGCGCTTTTCGAGGGTAGGCCTTCGGGCAGATTTCGAAGCATCGCGAAGGTTGCCAGCCGCAAGCTCGATATGCTCGACGCCGCCGCAAGCTTACGCGACTTGCGCCAACCGCCGGGCAACCGGCTTGAAGCCCTCAAAGGCGACCGCACCGGTCAGCACTCGATCCGGATCAACGATCAGTGGCGGATCTGCTTCCGATGGAAGGATGGGGCCGAAGATGTCGAGATCGTCGACTATCACAGCTAGCGGGCGCATGGCCGACCGGATTCGAACCCCTCCGGGCGAAGTCCTCCGGGAGGAGTTCATGGCGCCGCTCGGCCTGTCGGCCAATGCCTTGGCGCTCGCGCTGCGCGTGCCCGCGACGCGCATCGGCGCCATCATCCGGGACGACCGGCCGCGGGCCGTGACCGCCGACACCGCGCTCCGCCTCGCGCGCTATTTCGGCACGACCCCGGAGTTCTGGCTCAATCTGCAAACCGCCTATGACCTATCCCTGACCGTGGCCGAGGCTGGCGCGCGGATCGAGCGCGACGTGCAGCCGCGCGCGGCGTAGGCCGGCGTATTACTTGATCAACCCCAGCCCCTCGAGTTTCAGGAGGATGCGCTGGGCGGCGACGTCCGGTGCTTCGCTCTCGGTGTCGATCACCAGCTCCGGGTCCTCGGGCGGCTCGTAGGGATCGTCGATGCCGGTGAAATGCTGGATCAGGCCGGCCCGGGCCTTGGCATAGAGGCCCTTGACATCGCGCCGCTCGCAGACCTCGAGCGGGGTCGCGACGTGGATCTCGACGAAGGCGCCGTAAGCCTCCACGAGCTCCCGCAGCCGGCGCCGGATCGCCGCGTAGGGCGCGATCGGCGCGCAGATCGCGACCCCGCCCGCCTTGGTGATCTCGCTCGCGACGAAGCCGATGCGGAGCACGTTGAGATCGCGGTGCTCCTTGGAGAAGCCGAGCTCGCTCGAGAGGTGCTTGCGCACCAGATCGCCGTCGAGCAGGGTGACCGAACGGTTGCCGAGCTCCATCAGCTTGATCATCAGGGCATTGGCGAGGGTCGACTTGCCGGCGCCCGAGAGGCCCGTGAACAGCACGGTGAAGCCCTGGCGGTGGCGCGACGGATAGCTGCGCCGCAGCTCTTCGACCACCTGCGGGTAGGTGAACCAGGCCGGGATCTCGATGCCCTCGCGCAGCCGCCGGCGCAGCTCGGTGCCGGACAGGCCGAGGACCGTTTCGCCGGGCGCCACCTCGTCGCTCGGCACGTATTGACCGCGATCCTGGACGTAGACCATCTCCTTGAACGGCACCAGCCCGATGCCGAGCTCCGGCGCCAGCTCGCGGACCAGCTCCTGCGCGTCGTAGGGGCCGTAAAACGGCCTGCCGTCGCGGTCCTTGCCCGGGCCGGCGTGGTCGCGACCGACGATGAAGTGGCTGCAGCCGTAGTTCTTGCGAATGATCGCGTGCCAGACCGCCTCGCGCGGTCCGGCCATGCGCATGGCCAGCGGCAGCAGGCTGAGGCAGGTGGTCTGCTCGGGATAGGTCTTGAGGAGGTGTTCGTAGCAGCGCACGCGGACGAAGTGGTCGACGTCACCCGGTTGGGTCATGCCGACGACGGGGTGAATCAGGAGGTTCGCCTCGGCGATCTGAGCGGCGCGCTGGGTCAGCTCGTGGTGCGCCCGATGCATCGGGTTGCGGGTCTGAAAGGCGACCACCCGCGTCCAGCCCCACTGCTCGAACTTGTGGCGGAGGTCCTGGGGCTCGTCGCGCAGCTGCTTGAAGTCGTACTCGGCCGGGCGGGCGATGCCGCCAAGCCGCCCGCCGAGATAGACGGGATGGGTCCGATTGAGCAGGTGGTCGACGCCAGGATGGGCCTCGTCGGTCGTGCCGAACACGGCCTTCGCCTCCCGCCGCCGGTCCGGCTCGAAGATCGACTCGACGGTCATGACCGCGATCAGGAAACCCTCGGGATCGCGTAGCCCGATCGGGTCACCCGGTCGGAGGGCGCCTGCGAACTTCTTCGTCACATCCAGGGTGACCGGGATCGGCCAGAGCGTGCCGTCGGCGAGGCGCATCTGCTCGAGGACCCGCTCGTAGTCCTCCTGAGCAAGAAAGCCTTCGAGCGGCGAGAAGCCGCCGCAGAGCAAGAGCTTCAGATCACAGAGCTGCCGTTGCGACAGATCCCAGCAGGGACAGGAGGCGGCCTTCCGTCTCAAGGCAGCGGCTTGGTTGTTTGCGAGGTAGAGGGCCTTGAGCGTGCCGCCATGCGGTTCGACCAGTGTCATCGTCGCTCCAATCGCGCAGTCATGTTCCCGTCCCCTCGGCGCGCCGCCGCCGCGGTCCGACGACGTGACCGGGCTTTCCCGACCGTTGCATCGGCCCGTGCGTGGCAGCGTCACGCGCAGGCATGCGTTTGCCATCATGCCCTGGGGAGACGCAAGAGCTGTGAACTTCGCGGCCAGCGTTATGGTGGTGACCTTCGGACGCGCCGACGCACCCTGCCGGCGGTCACCCTCGCTGCTGCAATCCGGCCAGATGGTCGCCCAGGCGCAGTCCCCAGGCATAGATGGTCAGGGCGGGATTGACCCGGCTAGTGCGCGCCAGCACGCTGCCGTCGCCGACGTAGAGGTTCGCCATGCCATGGACCTTGCCCGTGGGATCCACCGCACTGGTCTGAGGATCGCGGCCGGTGACCAGGCTGCCGATGGCATGGGCGGTGCCGGCCAGGCCCGCGTAGCGCTCGACGCCGAGCAGCCCCGCCCGTAGCAGTTGGATCAGGAACGCCTCGATCAGGGCGTGGTGCTCGTCCCGGGCCGGTTTGATCCGGTGCAGATCGTAGTCGAGCATCGGCAGTGTTGCGCGGCCACCGGAGATCACCCGGTTGTCCAGGCTCGAGCCGTCCTCGGTGGTGGCGAAGAAGCCGATGGCCCGGCTGCCGATTTCATTGCTGACGAACTTCGGCACAGCAGCGGGAAGCTGGACGCTCAGGATGTCGCCATCCATCCAGCCGAGGCACTGGACGGTGCTGTGCGGGAAGCGTTCGTTGAAGAGAATCGCGGTCTTGCGCAGGACGTCGTGCTCGTGGAACGGCGAGATCCCGAGGACGGCGGTATTCAGATGAAACTAGAAGTTGGCGCCGATGACGTCGGCATTCGGCCAGGACGCCATCAAGCCCGTGTTAGAGAGGTGATCCTGGAGGATGCGCGGCGAGCTCATCGCCCCCGCCGCCAGGACCACTACGGGTGCCGTGTAAGTGGAGCCATCGGCGCAACGTACCCCCGTGATCTCGGTCGGCGCGCTCTCGGCGTGAAGCAGCCCGACGACGATCTTGTCGGTCGCCAGCGTGAAGCCGGGATCGTCCCGGATCAGATCGATCAGATTCCACTCGGCGTCGGACTTGTAGCCGCAGGCCGAGGCAAAGCCGTCGAAATGCCTGGCCTCGACCGGGTCGTCCAGGATCTCCCGCTTGATCCCGAGCGGCAAAGGCTCGGGTCGCCAGCCCGGATCATGCGCGACGATCCGGTCGATCAGCGCCTGCAGCTCCGGCTCGTTGTCGAAGCGATTGACGTGCAGCAGCTGCTCGGCCTCGTCGTAGTAAGGGGCCAGCTCGTCGTGCCCGAACGGCCAGGCGAGGGCCTGATAGGCCGGGTCGGCCTCGAACTCGTGGGGCGCGAACCGCAGCAGCGCGGCGCCATACCATTTGGTCTTGCCGCCGACGTTGTAGAACTCGCCGGGAATGAACTCTTTGTTGCTACCGTCGACCCAGTGCTCCTGGTTCTTGAAGCGGCCCGACTTGAACACCTGCTTGACGTCGAGCGTGCTGCGATCGCGGGGCAGGAAGCCACCCTTCTCCAGCAGCAGGACACGACGTCCCCCTTTGATCAGACGGTAGGCGGTCGACGCGCCGCCGGCACCGCTGCCGACGACGATCACGTCAGGCTCGGTCATCGGGACCTCCCAGGTGCAGCATCGACCGGTGGCAGACGCGAGTGATCCAGCCCAGCGGCGCGCTTCAGCCGCCGGTCGCGAAGCCGGGATAGCAGGTCATGCCGCCGTCGACGAACAGGGTCACGCCACTGATGTAGTCGGCCATGTCCGAGGCCAGGAAGATCGCGGCCTGGGCGATGTCCTCGGGCTCGCCGATCCGCTTGTAGGGGACCAGCGTCATCAGATCGGCATAGGCTTCAGGCGTGTTCCAGGCGATGGTGTTGATCGGGGTGCGGATCGCGCCCGGGCCGATCGCGTTGACCCGGATCCGGTGCGGCGCCAGCTCCTGCGCCAGGCTCTTCATCATCATGTGAATGCCGCCCTTGGAGGAGGCGTAGTTCACATGACCGGCCCACGGGATCACCTCGTGGACCGAGCTCATGCAGACGATCTTGCCGGCCGCGACCGACACCTCCTTGCGCACGCCGCGGCGCAGGAACTCTTTGACCGCCTCGCGGATGCAGAGGAACTGGCCGGTCAGATTGATGCCGATCACGGTATTCCATTGCGCGAGCGTCATCTCGACCAGCGCCGAGTCGCGCTGCAATCCCGCGTTGGGCACCAGGATGTCGATCGTGCCGAACGCCGCGAGCGCCTGCTTGAACATCGCCTGGACCTCGGCCTCCTGGGACACGTCGGCCTTGATGGCCAGACCCTTGACGCCCTCGGCCTCGATGGCCTCGACGACCTGCCGGGCCGCCGGCTCGTTGGTCACGTAGTTGACGATGACGTCGGCGCCGGCGCGCGCGAGACCGATCGCGACGGCCTGGCCGATGCCGGAGTTGGCGCCGGTGACCAGCGCCTTTTGCCCGACCAGCAGCTTCGGGCAGCTCTCGTAGTTCGGCAGGTCCTCGTTGAACTGCCTCGCATCCGGCGTCGTCGGCATGGTCTCTCCCCCTCAGGTCGACCGACGGGCGGCTCGGTGCGCCGGTCGGTCAGGTTGTTGGCGCGCCCTCCGCCCGTCGTCCGATGAGTGCGGACACCATCGCGAGGCGTTGCAAATCATCCTTGTCGACGAAGTAGGCCGTCGAGTCCTCGCTGGCGCGAACCCACTCGTTGGTCGACCTCGCCGCGCCGTCGAGCGACATTCCGAAGTAGCCGCCCGGGCCTATCTTGCGGGGTCGTGCACTCGGGCCGTCCGGCGCCGTCGCAGGGGGCTCGACTTCGAACGTCCCCGAGGTCACGACGTAGATACCGCCGGGGTCGAGCCCCGGCTCGATCACCAGATCGCCCGCGAGGAAGCGGACCTGGCGGCTGGCTGGTTGGGCGGCGCGGATCTCGGCGATGCTCGGGCTGACCAGGAGATCGAGCAGCCAGTCTGCGGCGACCCGCAAACGAGTGGCGATGCCGGGCAGCAGGCTGAGATAGAAGAAGCGCCACGCGACCCACGCGGGGAACCCGCTGATCCGGACGCCCATGATATCGGCAACCCCGCTGCGGCCGCCGAGTGCCGCCATCGTGCCAAGCGAGCGGTACTCGAATGCGGTCAGCGGGCGGCCTTCGAGGTGGGCGAGGATGTTGCGCGCCAGGACCTTCGCCTCGCGAAACGCGAACTGTGCGAGCGGCGGCGCGTAGGCGACATGGTCGCCGTTCGGATCGCCGAGCGGGATGTGAGCGTCGTCGCCCAAGGCCCAGACGTCTTCCTGGTCCTGGACGCGCATGCAGCGATCGACCACGATCCTGCCGTGCTCCAGCGCCAGCGGCAGCGACCGCATCAGGGGCGATGGTGCATTACCGATCGCGGCGATGATGGTCTCGGCGTCGATCGGCGGGCCGCTGCCGGTCTCGACGCCGGTCGGCGTTGCCGCCTTGACCCCGGTGTTCAGGCGAATCTCGATGTTGCGCCGGCGCAGCTGCTCGGTCGCGTAGCTGGCGAGATGCTCCGGCAATTCGGGAAGGATGCGCGGACCGTGTTGGATCAGGATGGTTCGGATCTCGTCAGGTCGAATGTTCGGGTAGTATTTGAGGGATTTTCGGATCAGCTCCTGAACCTCGCCGATCGTCTCGACGCCGGTGAACCCGCCGCCGATGCCGACGAAGGTGAGGAGCGACTGCCTGCGCCGCGGGTCGCTGGCTGCGTCGGCATCCTCGAGACAGCCGAGGACCTGATTGCGGATGTGAAACGCATCCATCACGTCCTTCATCACCAGCGCGCGATCGGCGAGACCGGGTGTCCGGCTCAGATCGACCACCTGGCCGAGGGCGATCACCAGCTGGTCGTACGGAACGGTCCGAATTCCGCTTTCGCGGCCCAGGGTCACGTGCACGGTCTTCGCCCCGAGGTCGATCTCGCGAATTTCCGCGACCATGACGGCGACGCCCGGCAGAAAGCGTCGCAGCGGGGTCACACCGTCGCCGGGATTGATGCTGCCCCCGGCGATCTCGGGCAGCAACGGTTGAAAGACGAAGAAGTTGTGCCGGCTGATCAACACAATGTCGACGTCATTGCCAGCGCGTCGCCGCAGGTGCTTGGCTGTAAAGACGCCGCCAAATCCGCCGCCAAGAACAACAACCCGGTGCGTGGCCTTGCTGGGCATCCCTCTGCATTTCCCCCAGCCAAGGCAGCTGAGCAGCCGCCAGCATTTCCTGACCAAAGATCATAACCGGCGCGACGGGTCAACCCGGTGCAACCGTGATTTTTACCCTTGTCGTGCCGCTGCCTTCGCGTCAGAAAGGCAGATGCGGCCGAGCCGGAGGCGCAGAGCCTGTGGCCGCTGCGGAAATGTTGCGATCGGAGGACATCGCCTCGGCTCTGCCGGGCACCGCGCGGGATTGAGCTCGTGGCGCGCGTTACGGAGGTCGGAATTGTCTACGGCGGAGGTCTGGCCCAGGGGCTCGCCCTCGTCAGCTTCCCTGCCGCCGCGACCATCCTCACCGCCGCCGACGGCTACGGGCTCTCCAGCAGCCAGTACGGCAGCATTTTCCTGCCTTTGTTCCTCGGCTCGGTGCTGGCTTCGCTGCTGGCGCCTGCGCTGGCGCGCGAGCGCAGCCTCAGGACGGTTCTCATAACCGGCCTTGTGGCCAATGGCGCGTCCATGGCCACGTTTGCGCTGAGCTCGGTGATGACCGGCGTCCCGGCCATCGCCTATGCCATGCTGCTGGCGGCGACCGGACTCCTCGGGATCGGCTTCGGCGCCACGCTCACGGCGATCAACGCCTTCGCCGAGGGCTTCTTCCCCGACCGTGGTGAGACCGCTGTCACCGCTTTGCACACACTGCTTGGCACCGGCACTGCTCTCGCGCCGTTGCTCGTGGCGTGGCTGACCGCTGGCGGCCACTGGTGGCTGCTGCCGGTGGCCGTCGCGATGGCCGCTCTCGGTCTCGCGCTGGTGGCGCTCACCCAGACGCTTCGGATTGCGGCCGAGGACGACCAGTCCTCGGCGCTCGGAGCGGCGGCGGTCGCTCGCGCCCTGCCGATGCGTTCATGGGTCTGGATCGCCTTTGCCCTTCTCTATGGCATCTGCGAGACCCTGTTCGGCAACTGGGGGACGGTCTACCTGCATCAGCAGCGTTCGCTTCCGCCGGACACCGCCAACCTGGCGCTCGCGGTGTTCTGGGCGGCGGTGACCATCGGTCGCCTGCTGGTCGCGGTGGTTTCCATCCGAATCCCGCCGTCGGTGATCTTCCGTGCCTTGCCGGTGCTGATCGTCATTGCCCTGGTATGCGTGGGTGCGGCCTCCGGCGCGACCTTCGGCGTGCTGGCGTTCGGGCTCGCCGGGCTCGCCTGCTCCGCCTGCCTGCCGCTGAGCATCGGCACCGCCGGCGAGGAAACACCGGCATTCGTCGAGACCATCTCCGGCTGGATGGTCGCTTCCTACATGATGGGATACGGCATCGGCGCGTTCGCCGTCGGTCCCTTGCGTCAGCTCGGGGACCTCCAGCTGTCGGACGTGTACTACGGCACGACCGCGATCGCCGCGGTCATGGTCGTGCTCGCCGTGGTGCTCGCGCGGTCGCCGGGCAGCGCTGTGGTTCCGGGAACGGGGAGAACGTGACGATGATGCTACCGCGGCCAGCCGGCCGCCTCCTCCTGACGCTCGTTCTGCTGACGTGGCCGGTCGCGGCGCTCGCTCTCGAAGGCAGCCCCATCGACGTCAAGCGACTGGCGATGATCGGCTTCACCGTCTCCGACATGGATCGCTCCGTGGCGTTCTATTCCGATGTCCTGACGTTCGAGAAGGTGGCCGATTTCCGGGTGAACGGACCGTCCTACGACCATCTGGAGGGCGTGTTCGGCGCCAACATGCGGATCGTCCACCTGAGGCTCGGCGAGCAGATGCTTGAGCTGACGCAGTATCTCTCGCCGCCCGAAGGCCGACCCATTCCGGTTCCGTCCCGCAGCAACGATTTGTGGTTCGAGCACACGGCGATCGTCGTCAGCGACATGGCGAAGGCCTACCAGGTTCTCCAGCGTCACCAGGTCCGGCAAATTTCGCCCGCGCCCCAGACGATTCCGCCATCGAACGTTCCGGCCGCCGGCATCAAGGCGCTCAAGTTCCGCGACCCCGATAACCACGACCTGGAACTCCTCTGGTTTCCGCCGGGCAAAGGGGCGCCGGGCTGGCATCAAGCCGCCGACCGGCTGTTCCTGGGCATCGATCACACCGCGATCACGGTGAGCGATACCGAGGCGAGCCTGGCGTTCTACCGCGACCTCCTGGGCATGAAGGTGATCGGCGGGAGCCTCAACACCGGCATCACCCAGGAATACCTCGACAACGTTTTCGGCGCCCGGGTCAAGGTCACCGCGGTCGCACCGCCTGAGGCGCCGGCGCATGTCGAGTTCCTGGAATACGAGACACCGCCGGGCGGTCGCCCGATGCCGCTCGATACCAAGGCGAATGACCTTTGGCACTGGCAGACCTCATTGGTGGTCGGTGACGTGGAGGTCGCAGCCGAGGCACTACGCGCCGCCGGAGTCCGATTTGTCACACCCGATGTGATCACCGTCCCCGACCCGGCGCTCGGCTTCTCCCGAACGGTCATGGTGTTGGATCCGGATGGCCACGCGATGCGTCTGGTGGAGCCCTGAGGGAAGGCCGTGGATCGCGCCTGAAACTCGAGACGAGAAGGATTGAGACCCGTGGACAGCGTCGACCGGTATTTGCCCTTCATCGCCCGTTTTTGCCTGGTACTGTTGTTTCCGTTCAGCGCCCTGGACAAGATTTTCGACTACGGCACCGCCGTCGCGCAGGCCGATGCCTCCGTGTTGCCGGTCCCCGGCTGGCTGCTGCTGCTTGGCGGCTGCCTTGAGGTGTTCGGGTCATTGGGTATCCTGCTCGACGTCTATGCCCGCCCGTTGGCGCTTCTGTTTTGCTTTTACTGCGTCGCGACGGCAGTGCTGTTCCACAATTTCTGGATCTACCCGTTCGGCAGCGCCGACTGGCAGGCCAACTTCTGGCCTTTTCTCAAGAATTTCGGGTTGGTGGGCGGGTTCCTTTTCATCGCCACTGACGCGAAGATGGGACCACTACGTCAGGCTTTCAGCTTCGAACCCCGACCGCAATCCTGAGCCATCGCGCCGGCTCGTCGTAGCGTTCGAAGGCTGCGCCGCCATGAATTTCTGACCCGGGAGGAAGGTCGATGGATGTGGACGTCGTCCTCTTGTCGCGGATCCAGTTCGCGTTCGTCGTCACGTTTCACATCATCTTTCCGGCGTTCACGATCGGACTGGCCGCCTGGCTGGCGACGCTCGAAGGGGTTTCTCTGGCCACCGGCAGGACGGTGTATCGGCGGGTATTCGATTTCTGGCTCAAGGTCTTCGCGGTCTCGTTCGGGATGGGGGTCGTCTCCGGCATTGTCATGGCCTTCCAGTTCGGCACCAACTGGAGCGTGCTGGCGGAGAAGACCGGCTCGATCCAGGGGCCGCTGCTCGGCTACGAGGCCTTCACGGCGTTTCTGCTGGAAGCCACGTTCTTCGGCATCGTCATGCTCGGGCGCAGCCGGGTTTCGCCGTGGTTCTACTTCTTTTCCTGCGTCATGGTCGCGCTCGGCACCACGGCGTCGTCCTTTTGGATCCTCGCCAACAACAGCTGGATGCAGGTGCCGGTCGGCCACGAGATCGTGGACGGCAAGATCGTGCCCGGCGACTGGCTCGCGATCATCTGGGGCCCCGTCTTCCACATCCGCTGGCTGCACATGCTCCTCGCGGCCTACCTGACCACGGCGATGTGCGTGGCCGCTACGGGTGCCTGGTACCACCTGCGCAACGTCCACATCGACGAAGGCCGCGTCATGTTGCACTGGGGGCTCGGCCTCGCCGCCGTGCTGATCCCGTTCCAGCTGGTTCTCGGCCATCTCAACGGCCGCTACACCGAGAAGTACCAGCCCTCGAAGTTCACCGCGATCGAGGGCCGCTGGCAGACCCAGCAGCCCGCCCGCCTGATCCTGTTCGCCTGGCCCGATCCGGAGAACGAGCGCAACCTGTTCGAGATCTCCGTCCCCTTTCTGGGCAGCCTGGTCGACGACGGCAATTTCACTGAAGAAGAGCCGGGCATCGTGACGATCCCCAAGGATGACCGGCCACCGCCCGCGATCCCGTTCTTCGGTTTTCGCGCCATGGTCGGCATGGGCCTCGTCATCTTGGCGATCAGCTGGTTCGGCAACTGGCTGCGCTGGCGCGATCGGCTCGAGACGACGCGCTGGTTCCTCTGGGCCACGTTTCTCGCCTTTCCTTCCGGTTTCGTCGCGGTCATCACCGGCTGGTACACGGCCGAGGTCGGCCGTCAGCCCTGGGTGGTCTATGGCATCTTGCGCACCACCGATGCCCACACCCCGACGCTCATGGCGAGCGACGTGTGGACCTCGCTGATCGGCTACGTGGTGGTTTACGCTGTGATCTATTCCTTTGGCTTCTACTACATCTACCGCCTGCTCCGCGCCGGGCCGACCGAGCGGGAGGCGGAGATCACGCGCGCCACCGCGCTCCGGCCGATGGCTGCCGCCGGTTCCGCGGCAACCGCGACGGGCAGCGCCGCGCAGGCAGGGGAGTAGCCCGATGGATCCGTCCTGGCTGGCGATCTTCTGGGCCGCCGTGATCGCCTTCTCCATCCTGGTCTACGTTCTCCTTGACGGCTTCGACCTCGGCGTCGGCATCCTGTTCGGCACGACCCGCGACGAAGGGTTCCGGGCCGCCATGATGAGCGCGATCGCGCCGTTCTGGGATGGCAACGAAACCTGGCTGGTGCTGATCGGCGCCAGTCTGTTCGGCGCCTTTCCGATGATCTACGCGATTTTTCTGCCCGCGTTCTATCTGCCCGTCGCGTTGTTGCTGTTCGGATTGATCTTCCGCGGGGTGGCGTTCGAGTTCCGCTATCGCACCGAACGGATGCGTTGGCTGTGGGACTTGGGGTTCTTCCTCGGCTCGCTGATCGCCGCCTTCATGCAGGGGGCGGCCATCGGCACGATGGTCCAGGAGCTGCCG
>JBKPDM010000376.1:0-8030 GCA_046727895.1 Pseudomonadota bacterium
AATCTGCGCCGGCCAGTACGACGAGCTGCCCGAGGCCGCCTTCTACATGGTCGGCGGCATCGAGGAGGTGGTCGAGAAGGCCAAGCGCATGGTCGCCGAAGAATAGGGGCCGCGTCGTGGCCACGACCCCCGCGACGTTCGACAAGGTCGCCTTCGAGCTGGTGGCACCGGAGCGGCTTCTGGCCAGCGAGCAAGTCGACATGGTGGTGGCGCCGGGCGAGGCCGGCGATTTCGGTGTGCTGCCGAACCACAGCCTCCTGATGTCGCTGCTACGGCCGGGCGTGATCGAGATCTGGCAGGGCACCCAGGTGACGCGCCGGATCTTCGTCGGCGGGGGCTTCGCCGAGGTCAACGAGCGCGGCTGCATCGTGCTCGCAGAAGAAGCGCTGCCGGCCGAGGAGATCGATCTCGAGCAGGCGCGCCAGCGGCTCAAGGACGCCCAGGACGATCTCGGCGAGGCCAAGGACGATGCCGATCGCGCCCGTTTGGAGCGCGAGATCCGGATTGCCGAGGGGCTGATCCAGGCGGCGGGCGGCTGAGGGCCGATCGACCGGGAAGTAGCTTCGTGCGGCGAGGCGTCCGTCCCGAGGGCAGGCCCTCGCCAGTGGGTCATGCGAGAAGCGTGAGCCGGAATGGCGCGATCAGACCGTCGATGGCGGCTCCGGGCGGAGCAGACGGCGCGCGGCTAAGCCGACCGTGGTGCCCTGAACGGCGACTGAGAATACCACCACGACGTAGGTCGCGGTCAGCAGGAGCGTCTGCAGCGGCCCGGAGGGTATGGTGAGCGCGAGCGCGATCGAAATCCCGCCGCGCAGGCCGCCCCAGACCAGCATCGGGTAGGTGCCCCGAGCAAAGGCGCGGAACGGAGCCATCAGGCCGAGCGGCAGGCCGACGCTCAGCGCCCGGGCCACGATCACGACCGGGATCGCGAGCAGGCCGGCGAGCAGCTCCTCGGTGCCGATTGCGATCGCGACCACCTCAAGACCGATGATCAGGAACAGGACCGAGTTCAAGATCTCATCGAGCAGCGACCAGAAGTTCAGCAGGTGGCCGCGCGTGCGGTCGCTCATGGCGTGCTCGACCGCGGGATTGCCGACCAGGAGCCCGGCAACCGCCATGGCGAGCGGTCCGCTGACGTGCAGGCGTTCCGCCAGCGCATAGCCGCCCATGACGAGTGCCAGCGTGATCAGGATTTCGAGGTTGTGCTCGTCGATCGTCTTCATCAGGGCGAAGCCGAGCAGCCCGAGGCCGAGGCCGAAGAGCACGCCGCCGCCCGCCTCCATCAGGAACAGCTCCGCGGCGTAGCTGATCGAGGGATGCTCGCCGCTGGTCGCGGCGCCGAGCAGGATCGTGAACAGGACGACGGCGATGCCGTCGTTGAACAGGCTCTCGCCGGCGATCTTGGCCTCCAGTGCGGCCGGCACACCCGCGGATTTGAGGATGCCAAGCACCGCGACCGGATCGGTCGGACTGATCAGCGCGCCGAACACCAGGCACCAGAGCAGGCTGACGTCGAGCCCCAGCAGCAGGCTGACCGCCTTGAAGCCGAGGCCGACCAGCGCGGTCGAGGCCAGCACGCCGAACGTCGCCAGAATGCCTACGGTCCACTTGCGCTCGAGCAGGGCGGGCAGGTCGACATGGAGCGCGCCCGCGAACAGAAGGAAGGACAGCATGCCCTTAAGCAGCGTTTCGGAGAACTCGATGCTTTGCAGCAACGAGCGCTCGGCCTCCTCGAGCGGCAGCGCCGGCAGCACTGTGTCTGCGCCGACCACCGCGAGCGAGGCAAGCGCGCCGATCACGGTGAGACCGATCGTGTGGGGCAGACCGATGAAGCGGTAATTGATGTAGCCGAGGATGGTCGCAAGGACGATCAGGACGGCGGCGACCTCGAAGGGCGTGAAGTGAAAGGCGGCCAAGGAGACGCTCCGTTTCGGCTCGTGGATCGTGCGGGTCGCTCCATGACCGACCGGCGCCGAGAACCGGAGCTTACAGGCGTGGGGGCGAACTTGTCGTGCCCTCGGTGGTGCCCCTCCCCCGCGCCAGGGCGGGACTTGCGCTCGATTGACACCCTATGGCGGGGTTGGTTACGGTCGCGCTCACAGGGGGCTTCAGGGGAGGCAGGACGATGCGCTACCATGGTCGGGTCGTCGGCGCGCTGACGTTCTTGGCCGCGCTCGCCGCGAGCCCGCTCGCGGCGCAGACCTCGCCGCAGGAAGTGGCCGAGGCCTATCTCGCGGCGTGGAACGCGCACGATGCCGACGCCGCAGCATCTCTGATGGCCGACGATGTGGTCTATCTCGACGTCACTGTGGGCGAGCCGCAGAAGGGCCGCGCCGCCGCCCGCGACAACGTGATCCAGGTGTTCATGACCGCCGCGCCCGATCTCAAATGGCAGATGAGGGGCCAGCCGGTGGTCAGCGCGGACGGCATCGCATTCGAGTGGACCTTCGGCGGCACCAACACCGGCGCCTGGGCGCCGGACACGCCGGCCACGGGCAAGGCCTTCCAGTTTGACGGTGTCACCCTGATGCGCATCGCGGACGGCAAGATCACCTACCAGGTCGACTCCTACGACGGGCTCGGCTTCCAGAAACAGCTCGGCTGGATCCAATAGCGGCGCATCGCGTCGCGCACCGCGTCCCGCCTGCCGCAGAACAACCCGTGGCGCCTATCGTCGCGCGGGCGGGCGTGCCCTAGAGTCTCGCCGTGCTCGAGATCTACGTCGACGCCGACGGCTGCCCGGTCAAGGACGAGGTGTACCGCGTCGCGAACCGATATGGCCTGAAGGTCTGGGTGGTCGCCAATGGCTGGCTCAGGACGCCCGACGATCGGCTGGTGACGCGGGTCACGGTGTCCGAGGGGCTCGACCGCGCCGACGACTGGATCGCCGAGCGGATCGGGCCGGGCGACGTCGCGATCACCGCCGACGTCCCGCTCGCCGACCGCTGCGTCAAGCGCGGCGCACGCGTCATCGCGCCCAATGGACGGCCGTTCACCGAGGCCTCGATCGGGGCGGACCTCGCCAGCCGCAATCTGATGACCGCGCTGCGCGAGGCGGGCGAGATCAGAGGCGGCGGCCGGCCGTTCACCAGGCAGGACCGGTCCCGCTTCCTCAATGCGCTCGACGCGGCGATCCAGGCGATCCGCCGGACCGGGCACTGAGCGCGTTGCCGGCGCCGCTCAGAACCAGCCGGCGCGCCGGAAGCGATAGTAGAGGTAGGCGCAGACCGCCGCGACCACGGCAAGCACCGCCGGATAGCCGAAGGGCGAGCTGAGTTCGGGCATGTCCTGGAAGTTCATGCCATAGAGGCCGAACACCGCGGTCGGCACGGCGAGGATCGCCGCCCAGCCGGCGAGCTTCCTCATGACGTCGTTCTGGCGGACCGAGGCGAGCAGGAGATTGGTCTCCATCGCCGATGTGAGCAGCTCGCGCAGGTCGTCGATCCGCTCGTCGACCCGGATCACGTGGTCGCGCACGTCGCGGAAATAGGGGCGGATGTCGGGCTCGATCAGCGGCGCGTCGAAGCGCATCAGGCGATCGCAGACGTCGAGCAGGGGCGAGACCGTGCGGCGCAGGACCATCAGCTCGCGCCGCAGCTCGTAGATCCGCGCGATCTCGTCCCGGTCCGAGGACTGATCGAAGACCTCGCCTTCGAGCGCGTCGACCTCGGCCTCGAGCGCGTCGATGATCGGGAAGTAGTTGTCGACCACGAAATCCATCAGCGAATAGAGGACGAAGCTCTCGCCGATGCGCAGCAGGGTCGGCGCGCACTCGCAGCGAGCGCGCAGGTCGGTGTAGGACGAGGATGGCCCGTGGCGGACGGTGACGACGTAGCCCTTGCCGGCGAAGATGTGGGTCTCGCCAAACTGGATCTTGGTACCCTGCAGCTGGGCGGTGCGCAGCACGACGAACAGGGAGTTGCCGTAGATCTCGAGCTTGGGACGCTGATGCGCGCTGTGCGCGTCCTCGATCGCCAGATCGTGCAGCCCGAAGCGGCTCTGCACCTTGCGCAGCAGCTCCTCGCTCGGCTCGTGCAGGCCGAGCCAGACGAAGCGGCCAGCGCGAGCGGCGTCGTCGCCCGAGGCGAGGTCGAGGACCGCCTTGGTGTCGCGCTCGATGTCGATGTCGGCAACCCGACGCCCCTCCTGATAGGCGGCGCAATTCACCACCATACCCATCGACCGGTCCTCCGTGATGCCCCTTCCGGGAGGCACGAGTATAACACCGTCGGGCACTTCTGCTCACCGGGTCCGAAGGCCAGCAGCGCCCGAGAGAATCATGTGTGGCCCAGGAGCTTGCGCCAACTGTCGCAGGCGGGGCAGCATTACGGACCCTCAAAGCGAGCGAGACGATGTGTGGGCGATACATGCTGACCACGCCGGTCGATGCGCTGCGCCAGCTGTTCCTGTTCACGGAGCGGCCAAACCTCGGCCCGCGCTACAACATCGCGCCGACCCAGGACGTGCCGATCGTGCGCCTCGCGCGCGAGGGTGACCGATGGCAACTGATCCTGGTCCGCTGGGGCCTCGTGCCCTACTGGGCCGAGGACGTCGCGATCGGCAACCGGCTGATCAACGCGCGCTGCGAGAGCATCGAGCGGACGCCGGCTTTCCGCGAGGCCTATCGACGGCGACGCTGCCTGGTGCCGGCGGACGGCTTCTTCGAGTGGCGAAAGGACGGCAAGGCGAGGCAGCCGCTGCTGGTCCGGCGCAGAGATCGGGCGCCGTTCGCCTTCGCCGGCCTCTGGGAGCGCTGGAAGCAGCCGGACGGCAATCTGCTGCGCTCGTGCACGATCATCACCTGTCCGCCAAACGCCTTGGTCGCGCCGGTGCACAACCGCATGCCGGTGATCCTGGCGCCGGAGGACTTTGCGCGCTGGCTCGACCCGAAGGCCGGTGGCCGCGAGCTCCTGAAACCCTGCCCGTCCGAGTGGCTGGAGGCTTACGAGATCAGCCCAAGGGTCAACAGCCCCCAGAACGACGATCCCGAATGCATCGCGCCCCTGGCGGGCGCCGCGGCGCAGCCGAGCCTGTTCTGAAGGGATTCTCGCCCGGCACGGGATAGTCCCCCTGCATGCTCCACTTGACATTCGCGCCGCCGATCGGCTGTCATGACTGGGGCGCCATCAAAAAGTGTTTCCGAGCCGGCGAGCCGGGTGAAAGGCACGCCGAGCTGTTTGGCTGACCAGGCAACCCGATGGACATCAAAAATCAACTAACAACCAATGCCGGGACGGAAGCACTCTCCGAAGCGGAGATCGAGCTCAAGCTGCGCGGGGAGCCGGAAGCTCTGAAGGCGGTGTTCGCGAGCCCCGCAATCGGCGCGAAGGCGACCGGCCGCGGCCTGACCAGGCGCCTCGAGAACGTTTACTACGACACCGGCGATCAGCGGCTGCGCGCGCATGGTCTTGCGTTTCGCGTGCGCAAGGATGGACGCAGGTACGTTCAGACGCTGAAATCCAACGACGCGGGCGGCCTGGTTGCCTATCGCGGTGAATGGCAGACGCCCCTTCGCTCGGCCGAGCCCGATCTCGGCCTTCTGCCGGCGGGAGCGAGCGAAGCGCTGGACGGGCTGGTCGCGCCAGACGAGCTGCGATCGCTGTTCAGGACCCGGGTGCGCCGGCAGACCCGCCGGCTCGAAACCGGCAACCACGGAGCCCCGCCCAGCCTGGTCGAGGCTGCTCTGGACCTCGGCGCGATCGAAGCCGGCAACAGCTCGCTGCCGATCGCCGAGATTGAGCTCGAGCTCATCGACGGCTCGCCCAAGGCGCTCTACGACCTGGCGCTGGAGCTCGATGCGCTGGCCCCGCTGCATGTCGAGACCCGAAGCAAGCCCGCGCGCGGCTACGCCCTGGCGAGCGGCGAGCCCCCCGCCTCGCAGAAGGCCAAGCCGCTGGAGCTCGACCCACGGACCACGGTCGCAGAGGCGATCGGCGCGGTCCTGCGTGCCTGTCTCCAGCACTGGTGCGCCAACGAGGCCGCGGCGCTGGATGGCCGCGATCCGGAAGGCGTGCATCAGATGCGGGTGGCCTTGCGCCGCCTGCGTTCGGCGTTGTCCGTTTTCGGGCGATTGATCGCGCCCGAACGGCGGGCCTGGCTGTCGGGCGAGGCCAAGCGGATCATCAGGGGCCTCGGCCCCGCGCGCGACTGGGACGTGTTCCTGACCGAGTCGCTGGCACCGGTGCTGGCGGCGCGCCCGGACGACCCGTGCCTGCGCCAGTTGCGCGCGGAAGCCGAGCGGGCGCGGGCGAAGGGCTACGAGGCCGCCCGGGCGGAGATCGGCTCGCCTGCCTACACCCGGTTGCTCCTGCAGCTCGGCCGCTGGATCGAAGCGAACGGCTGGCGCGAGGACGCCCCAGACCGAGGCGCGGCGTGGTTCGACCGGCCGATCGTCGAGTTCGCCGACCGTCTTCTCGCCAAGCGGCATCGGAAGGCGCTGAAGCGCGGCCGCAAGTTCGCCGATCTGTCACCCAGAGAGCGCCACCGGGTGCGCATCGCGCTCAAGAAGCTGCGCTACGCGACCGAGTTCTTCGATGGTCTCTACCGCAAGAAGCGCGCCGAGCCCTATCTTGCCGCGCTGAAGCAGCTGCAGGACGCGCTCGGCCACCTGAACGACGTCGCGGTCGCCGAGCGGCTGGTGAGCGGCTTGATGGATCGGCCCGGGGCGGAGCGCCAGGAGCTGGCCAAGGCCTCCGGCCTGGTGCTCGGTTGGCTCGCGCGTGGAGCGGTGGAGTTCGAAGCCGAAACGCTGAGCGACTGGGAGGCGTTTGCCGAGCGCACGCCATTCTGGCACGAGCGCCGATGACGCCTCGGCCGGTGACGCCTGCATGATCTCGGTCCTGGTCGCCAACACCAAGGGCGGCTGCGGCAAGACCACGATCGCGACCAACCTGGCGGCGGCATTCGCGATTGCGGGGCACGCGACCGCCCTCGCCGATGTCGATCGGCAGCGGAGCAGCCTCGAGTGGGTGCGGCTGAGACCCGGCAGCGCCGCGCCGATCACCGCGCTCGACTGGGTCGACGACGTGGCGGCCGCGCCGCGGCGCATCGAGCGGCTGGTGATCGACGGCGCGGCGGCGATGAAGAGAAAGCACGTCTTCGAGCTGGTCCGACTGGCCGATCTGATCATCGTGCCGGTGCTGCCCTCGGCCTTCGACCAGAGTTCGACGGCGGCGTTTCTCGATCGCCTGCACGAGCTTAAGTCGGTCCGCAAGAGCAGGAAGCCGGTCGGGATCCTGCGCAACCGCATCCGGCCGCGAACCCGGGCGGCGGCGCGCCTCCTGCAGTTTCTCCATCGGATGGAACATGCGGATCTGGGCGGCCTGCCCGACCGCTCGATCTACAACGAGGTGGTGGCCGACGGTCTTTCGATCTTCGACCTGCCCGGCAAGCGCGCCGAGGCGCTGCGCGCCGACTGGGCACCGCTGCTTGCCTACGTCAATGGCGCGGATTGAGAACCAGCGGAACCGGCGATCAGAAGTGCTGCCAGCCCGTGTGGTCGATGCGGATCTCACGGCCGCCCGCGTCGAGCACGCGGAGACCGGGCGCGGCGTGGAGCCGGCCGATGCGGGTGAGTGGCAGGGCGAGTTGATCGACCAGCGCAGCCGCCACGCCGCGCGCCTCTGCCGACGCGGTGAACAGGAGCTCGTAGTCGTCGCCGCCGCCAAGCGCGGCCTCGCGGGCGCCGGGCAGAGCGCGCGCGGCGGTTGACAGCGGTACCTCGTCGGCGCGCAGCTCGGCGCCCACGCCCGAGGTTTCGAGAATGTGGCCGAGATCGGCGACCAGGCCATCGGAGATGTCGATCCCGGCATGCGCGACGTCGCGCAGCGCCTCGCCGAGCGCGAGGCGCGGCCGGGGCAGCCGGTAGCGATCGATCAGATGGGCGCGGGCATCGGGCGACGCGTCGATCTTGCCTTGAAGCACCAGCAGGCCGAGCGCGGCGTCGCCGAGGCAGCCGGAAACCCAGACGTCGTCACCCGGTTTCGCACCGCCACGCCTCAGGGCCTTGCCCTTGGGCACCTGGCCGACGG
>JBKPDM010000377.1:0-32069 GCA_046727895.1 Pseudomonadota bacterium
ACTATGGTCCCCGGTACAGCCATCTGCGGCCGGACTTCGTCGCCTGCAAGATGACGCTCGAGCACGTCCACAACACCGGCGAGTTCATCCGCCGCCTGCGCGCCACGGTCGGCGACCACCCCGAGACCGTGGTCTTCTTCATGATCCCGGAGATCACGCGGATCCTCAATCTCGCGGCCTTCTGGGACGTCTACTACGAGCACTGCTCGTATTTCAGCCCCGGCTCGCTCGCCCGCACCTTCCGGCGCGCCGGCCTCGACCCGATCGAGGTCTGGACCGCCTACGAGGACCAGTATGTGCTGATCGCGGCCCGACCGGGGCAGGGCAAGGGCCCGGTGCTGGCCAATGAGGCGCCGCCCGACGCCCTCCTGCCCAAGGTCCTTACCTTCTCCGAGCGGGTCGCCAAGGATCGCGAACGCTGGCTCGGCCTCCTGCGCGAGGCCCGGGCCGCCGGCAAGCGCGCCGTGCTCTGGGGCGGCGGCTCCAAGGGGGTCGCGTTCCTGACCACGGTCGGGGTGACCGAGGAGCTGTCCTATGCGGTCGACGTCAATCCGCGGCGCAGCGGCACCTACATCGCCGGCACCGGCCAACAGATCGTGGCGCCGGAGTTCCTCAAGGACTACCGCCCCGACGTGATCATCGTGATGAGCCCGATCTACCTTCCGGAGATCAGGGCTCAGCTGGACAGCATGGATGTCCACCCGGAGACCCTGGTGACGGTCGAGGAGTCGCGGTAGCGAAACTCTGGCGCGCTCGAGCGAGTTCATCATCGCTCGGTCGCCGTCATTGATGACCACCGCCCCCTGCGATATAAGACTGGCGTGGCCGGCTTGTCGGACCGAATGACTGGCGGTCGTTCCACGCCTCAAGCAACAACCAAGATCGATGCAGGGGATCGATGGTGTGCGACTGCCAAATTTCCTGGTGATCGGCGCGCCGCGCTGCGGCACGACCATGCTGCACTATGCGCTGGGCCAACATCCCGAGGTGTTCGTCAGCCCGAATAAGGAAGCCCACTTCTTCCTGTTCGACGGCAAGCTCCCGCGCGGAATCTCCAAAAGTGAACTCGCGGACCTGGAACCTCGCTCGGCGAGAACCCTGGATGACTATGCGGCGCTGTTCGCCGGCGCCACGGAGCGCCACAAGGCGGTCGGTGAGTCGTCACCCAGCTATCTGATGTTCCCCGAGGTCGCGCTGCGCATCAAGGCCCGCATCCCCGACGCCAAGCTCGTGGCCATCCTGCGTCAGCCGCTCGAGCAGGCGCTCTCGCTGTACGTGGTGCAGCAAGGTGGCCATGCGCCCCGCGCGGGCCTGATCGAGGGCTTCGTTGATGCCCTGAGCGGTCCTCAGGCCACGCCGCAAGACCAGCGCGGCGCTGCGGCGATCATCGAGTACGGGCTCTATTATCGCCACCTCGCTGCGTTCTTCGAGCATTTCGACCGCCGTCAGATCAAAGTCATCCTGCTCGAGGATCTGCAGCCGGAGGCCGGCGAGTTCTTTGCCGACCTGTTCCGCTTTCTCGGGGTTGACGAGAGCTTTCGGCCCACTCTGTCGCGGCGCTACAACGAAACCGGTATTGCACGCAGCGTCACGCTTCATCGCCTGATCGAGCGCAGCTATCGGCTCAAACGCGTGGCCCGCCGCGTCCTGCCCTCGCCCGCCGCCTACCACCTGGCGCGGCTGCAGCACCGGCTGCGCAGCGCCAATCTGAGCCGCAGCCAGCGCCTGCCCCCGGCGCTGCGCCCCGCGCTGACGGAGCGATTCTACGCCGATGACATCGGTGCGCTGCAAAGGCTGCTCGGGCGCGACCTCAGCATCTGGCTTCAGTGATACGCGAACCGCACCGGGGCGCGCGCGCTGGTCGCGCGCGGGATATCTCATGTCAGCGGTGAGGCCGGGTCAGCGCAGCTCCACCGCGCGCTCGATCGCGAAGCGCTCGGGTCCGTCGGCGGCCGGCCGTTCGAGCGTAACCTCGCCGGAATAACGGCCCGCCGGCCAGTGCGCGCCCGGCCGTTTGGCGCCGGCGAAGCCGAACCAGCGTTGGCGGCTTTCGTCGATCGCGACGGCGTGCTCGACCACCGGCCTGCCATCCGGCGCGATCAGGCGGAAGGTCACCCGGTCGCCGGGCTCGACCCAGTAGCCGTCGACCCAGAGGACCAGGGCCGGACTGGTCACCGGGAGGGTCGCCTGGTGATGCCAGCCGCGGCGGACGTCATCCTTTCCAGGCGCGGTCGTGGCAAAGCCGGCACTGCTCAGGACGACCGGCTGGTAGGCGAGCTGGCGCATGACTTCCGGCCGCCAGAGAGGCGCCGGGCCCGGGCCGCAGTCCTGGCTGCGCTCGAGGCCGATGAACGGATCGATCACCTGATCGCCATGGCGCACGTCGAAGTGCACGTGGGGAAAACTGGTCTCGCCTGAGAGGCCGACCAGGCCGAGCGGTTGACCAACCTCGACCGGATCGCCCTACTGGACCAGGATACAGCCGCGACGAAGGGGCCAGTACCAGGTCGTCCAGCCGTCGCCGTGCGCGATCCGGATGCCGTTGCCACATTCCTTGCCCGCGATCGCCTCGCGGCCGCCCTCCTCGACGCTGACGTCGGGGACGCCGTCGCGCAGCGCATCGACCACGCCGGCCGCGGCGGCGCGGACCTCGACCCCCGCTGCCATCGCCGCGAGATCGCGGATCGCGAAATCGGTGCCATTGTGGCCGTCACCGGTGAGCGCTCCGCAGGCGTAGTCGAGGACGCCGGGCCCCAAGTCGTGGTCCACGTAGCGAACGATCCAGCAATCCTCGCCGGGCTTGCAGTCGATCGGCAGCGCGAGGTCGGTCGGCATTTCGGCGCGCGCCGCCACCGCGACGAGCAACCCAGCCAGGATGGCGGCCAATCGAGGCATGTCCGGCCCCCAATGGTCCAATGGTAGAACAATTCTATTCTGGATCGACTATAACGCAAGAGAACTCACAACGGACCCGACGCGCCTTTCGAGCGCAGCGAGACGAAGCCGGGCTCAGGCGCGCCCTCAGGCGGCGGCCGTTGCGGCCCGGCCACGGCGCGCGCCGGCTCGCCGGGCGTGCTCACGAGCCAGGGCTGCCACGCCTGGCGCAGCATTCGTTGCCACAGGACGAGCGGGTTCAGCGCGAGCCAGGGCCAGAGCAGGAGCTGCGCGTCGAGATAGCGACCGAAGGCGTCGAAGGACGGGCTCGCACGCAGGCTGATGGTCAGCTGCTCGACCTCCTGCTCGGGCAGGCTGCGGCGCACGATCTCGACGTCGAGATGGGGAAGTCGCCCTACCGCGCGGGTCTCCTCCATGGCACTGCCTCCTCTCGAGAGTGGATCTCCACCGATGTCACAGGGAACGATGGCGAGCGCGAGTCAAGGGGCGCGAGCTCCCTCACCTGGTCCCCTGCCGCCAGGTCCACGGCAGGTCGAACTGCCCGCTCCAGAGGCCGCTCCCCGCCTCCTTGGCGGCCTCCTCGACGCCGACATACTGCTCGGAGACCCGACGATCGGCGAGCGCCCAGCCCGACTGGACCATGTTCTGGCTGAGGCTGGCGCCGCCCACGCTGCAGTTGGCGACCAGCGCTGCACCATCGGCTTCGATGCCCTTCCCGGCATCGGGCACCGGCTCGCAGACCACGTCGCGCCCCGCCACCAGGTCCCAGAGCGTGGCGCGCGCCACCTTGCCGCACTGGTACTCGCGGCCCGCGTGGTGGCAGGTCTGATCCGGCGCCGGAGCGGCGATGCCGTACAGGCGAATCCGTTGGCCGCCGACCTCGAGGGTGTCGCCATCGATGATCCGGGGCGGCCCCTTGATCTCGCCTTCGGCGCCGAGGCCGGCCGACCCGGCGAGCGCGAGCGCGAAGACGGCGAGCGCGAGCGCCCCGGTCCAGGTCCGCATCATTCGCTTGGCCATCCGGCGCTCCCGAATTGCACTCCCGACCCTCGTGGCGCTCTCGCCTCACAGCGCCAGCGCCAGATCCGTCCAGACCGCGCCGCGCGAGCTCGATTCCACCGCTGCGGTGATGAACTTCACGCCGCGGGCGCCGTCCTCGACCGTCGGCACCAGGGTGGCGCCCGGATCGGGCGCACGGCTCTCCAGCTTCGCCGTGACCAGCTCGGCGCAATCACGATAGATGTTGGCGAAGCCCTCGAGATAGCCCTCGACGTGGCCGGGCGGAATGCGGGTCACCCGGCCAGCGCTCTTGCCGGTGTCCGGATGGGCGCGAATGACCATCCGCGGCGGTTGCCCGAAGGGGAACAGACGCAGGACCTCCGGGTGCTCCTGATGCCACTCGAGGCCGCCCTTGTCGCCGAAGACGCGGGTCCGGAGCGCGTTATCGTTGCCGGGTGCCACCTGCGAGGCCCAGAGCATGCCGCGCGCGCCACTTCCGTAGCGGAGCAGGATGTTGCAGTTGTCGTCGACGCGGCGGCCGGCCACGAAGGTGGAAAGATCGGCGCAGAGCGCGTCAGCCTCGAGGCCGCTGATGAACGCCGCGAGATTGAAGGCGTGGCTGCCGATGTCGCCGATCGCACCGCCGCCGGACTGGGCGGGGTCGGTCCGCCAGGCGGCCTGCTTCTGGCCACTGTCCTCGAGCTTGGTCGTGAGCCAGTCCTGCGCATACTCGACCTGGACCACCCGGATCTGGCCGAGTTCGCCCGCCTGGACCCGCTCGCGCGCCTCGCGCACCATGGGAAAGCCCGTGTAGTTGTGGGTCAGACCGAACACGAGGCCGCTCCGTTTGACCGTGGCGACCAGATCGAGCGCATCCTGCACGGTCGTCGTCAGCGGCTTGTCGCAGATCACGTGGATGCCCGCCTCGAGGAACGCCTTGGCTGCCGGATGGTGGACGTGGTTCGGGGTCACGATCGCGACCACGTCGATGCCATCCTCGCGCGCGGCCTCTTTGGCCGCCATCTCGGTGAAGCTGCCATAGGCGCGCTCGGGCGCGATCCGGAGCTCCGCGGCCGAAGCCTTCGCCCGCGCCGGGTCGGATGAGAGCGCGCCCGCGACCAGTTCGTAGCGATCGTCGAGCCGCGCCGCGATCCGGTGCACCGCGCCGATGAACGCGCCCTGGCCGCCGCCCACCATGCCGAGCCGCAGCCGGCGCGCGACCTTGCCGTCTCCCTTGCCTTCGATAGCCATGGCCTCCCCTCCCCCTTCAGGCGATGCCGAGCATGCGCCGGTTGGCGGCCTGATCGGCGCTCTGCGCGATGAAGTCCTCGAACGACGTCTCGGTCACCCGAATGATGTGCTCGGCGATGAACGGCGCCCCCTCGCGCGCACCATCCTCGGCATGCTTCAGGCAGCATTCCCATTCCAGCACCGCCCAGCTGTCGTAGTCGTAGGCCGCGAGCTTGGAGAAGATGCCGACGAAGTCGACCTGGCCATCGCCCAGCGAGCGGAACCGCCCGGCGCGCTGCAGCCAGGGCTGGAAGCCCGAGTACACGCCCTGCCTGGGGCTCGGGTTGAACTCCGCGTCCTTGACGTGGAACGCCTTGATCCGCTCGTGGTAGACGTCGATGAAGCCGAGATAGTCGAGCTGCTGCAACAGAAAGTGGCTGGGGTCGTAGTTGATGCCGCAGCGCGGATGGTTGCCGACCCGTTCCAGGAACATCTCGAAGGTCGCACCATCGAACAGATCCTCGCCCGGGTGCAGCTCGAAGCCGACATCGACACCCGCCTCGTCGTAGGCATCGAGGATCGGTCGCCAGCGCCTGGCGAGCTCGTCGAACGCGGTCTCGATCAGCGCCGCCGGGCGCGGCGGCCAGGGGTAGAGGTAGGGCCAGGCGAGCGCGCCCGTGAAGCTGACGCTGGACGACAGACCGAGACGCTTCGACGCCTTGGCGCCGAGCCGCATCTGGTTGACCGCCCACTCCTGCCGGGCCTTGGGATTGCCGCGGACCGCCGGCGCCGCGAAGGCGTCGAAGCCGGCGTCATAGGCGGGATGAACCGCGACCAGCTGGCCCTGGAGATGGGTCGAGAGCTCGGTCAGCTCGACGCCCGCGTCCTTGAGCGCGCCCTTGACCTCGTCGCAATAGGCATCGCTTTCGGCCGCCTTCTCGAGATCGAACAGGCGCCCGTCCCAGCTTGGGATCTGCACACCCTTGTAACCGAGATCCGCCGCCCACTTCGTGATGCTGGCGAGCGAGTTGAACGGCGCCCGATCGCCCGCGAACTGGGCCAGAAAGATCGCCGGTCCCTTGATCGTCTTCATACGAGCCTCCCCCGAATATGCGATTGCTGAGCGCAATCTAGGCGACCTGGCGCGCGAACGAAACGGCTGTTTGCCCAGGGCCGCGAGCGATCACCCGGCACGGCGAGGCTTGACAAACCGGACCTGGCTTCGGCTTATCGCCGCGGATTCAGCCGGAGGGCTCGAGCGGTGAGCGAAGGTGCCAGACGCTACTTTCCGGTCTCGTGGGAGGAGCTGCACCGGGACGCACGGGCGCTCTCCTGGCGCCTCGCCGAGCGGGGACCTTTCGAAGGGATCGTCGCGGTCACGAGAGGCGGGCTGGTGCCTGCGCACATCGTCGCCCGCGAGCTCGACATCCGTCTGATCGATACCATCTGCGTCTCCTCATACGACGTCGAGGTGCAGCGCCAGCCGGAAATCATCAAGGGCGTGCGGGGCGACGGCGCCGGCTGGCTGATCGTCGACGACCTGGTCGATACCGGCCAGACCGGACGGCTGGTGCGCGAGATGCTGCCCAAGGCGCACTTTGCCACCGTCTACGCCAAACCGGCGGGCCGTCCCGTGGTCGACACCTTCGTCACCGAGGTGAGCCAGGACACCTGGATCCTGTTCCCCTGGGACATGGAGCCAAAGTTCGCCCAGCCGATCGTGACGCTCAAGGGTCAATAGCGCTCGGCCCCGCGGCCGCATCTGGCAACCTCACGCTGAGCATCATCATTTCGAGCACGCTGCAACGGCACCGAAGGACGAGGCGCGCCCTCTGGCTGCTCGCGCTCAGCCTGCTGTTCGGGCATGCCGCCACGGCCTCGGCCGGCCTGGTGCTGCAGGACCTGGCGGCAGACGAGACCATGCCCGACCCGCCGGCGTGGCCCGACTGGCGCGGCCACAGTCGGCCGCACAATCCGGCGCGCGCGAGCCTCGCGCAGGGCGCCCTCTCGATCGAGACGTTCCAGAACGTGCCCGAGCTGGCCCGGTTCCGGGGCGATGGCCTGGAGCTGGCAGCTCGTCGGGGCCGCTCGCTGCCGGAGGCCGTGGTCCTGGTCGCCGGCCGGTTCGACCTCGCCGGACTGACGGCGCGCATCGCCGATCCGGATGTCCTTGCGGGGTCCGGGCGCATCTTCACGCTGCGCCGCCCGCTCGTGATCCGGCAGCGGGGCCGAGATCTACATCAGGCAGCCCGATCGAGAGGCCAGCCGTGGTCCCCGCCCTGACCCCGACCGCATGGACCTGACGCACGACGTGACTCACGCGCTGGGCCAGAACCTCTTTCAGAACAATGGCGGCTGCGATCTCAGCGCCGAGCACCCGGGCCGGCTCGATCTGTGGGGCGCGCATACCTTGGCCGACAGCCTCGAAAGCGAGCCTGCGGCGCTCAGGCTGTGCGGCGGACTGCGTCGGGCGGGCTCGGAGATCAAAGAGCGACTCGACCGCGACGGCGGCGTGCGCATCATCGGTCAGGCGTTTGGCGCCTCCTAGTCGGATGCGGGTCGATTCGCGTTCCGCTGCTCCGGCAACCGCCCCGCCTTGAGCAGAAGCATTCGGATCAGCGCTACCGATCGGAGAAGAGCATGCTTCGTCCCCTCGCCCTGGCCCTCGCACTCGCGACCGCTTGCAGCTCGGCCCTGGCCGCGGAGGCCGGGCGTTACCAGATCGTCGTCGTACCGGCCCCGGTCGAGGGCCCGAATCAGTCGTCGGCGCTGCTTCTGGATACGCTCACCGGTCGCAGCTGGCATCTGATGGTCGACGACAAGGCCGGCCGCGCTGGCGCGGCATCGAGTTCGCCGGCGGCTCGCAGGGCATTGCGGCAGCCCCGGCTGAGGAGCAGGCTCCCTCCGGCGCCGCCGCGCCCGAAAGCGGGTCGGCATCCAAGCCCTAGCTCAGCTCGGCTGGGCTCGCGGTGCAGCTGACGCGGCGGCCAAGCGCACGCGACCAGACGGCCAAGGCGGTGACCGGCTCCGAGCGAACGCGATCGAACGGGCATGAGGCGCAGCCGAGCGCGCCGGGCGAGGTCTGTCCGAATTGTGGTTGGGCGCGGCCGCTGCTCTGGGTCCACGGCCATGGCCAATGCCCGCGCTGCGGCACCGTGATCGCGCCCTGCTGCGAAGGGGCGCCTTTGGCCGACGTCACGCCCAAAGTCGCCGCGCCGCCCGCGCGCAAGCGCAAGCCGCGCTAAGCGGCGCCGGCGCCCGCCGGTTCGACGCGCGCCCGCGCCCGCAAGTGGCCGCTACGTCGGGATACGCTCGCCGGACTGCTTGTCGAACAGATGGATCGTGCCGGCGTGTGGTGCCAGGCTGATCTTGTCGCCGTGGCGGAACTTGTGCCGCTCCTTGAACACCACCGACACTTCCTGACCGGCGAGATGGGTGAAGACCAGGATCTCGGCGCCGGTCGGCTCGACCACGACGACTTCGGCGGGCAAGCCGCCCGCACCGTCGGTCAGATCGAGATGCTCGGGTCGGATGCCGAAGACGATCTTCTGGCCGTCCCGGCCGCCGGCGCTCGCGGGCAGCGGCAGCCGGGTCCCGTCCGGCGTGATCGCACCGGGGGCGCCGCCGTTGCGCTTGATCGTCGCCTCGAGGAAGTTCATGGCCGGCGAGCCGATGAACCCGGCGACGAACAGGTTGGCCGGGTGATCGTAGAGCTCGAGCGGATCACCGACCTGCTCGACCACGCCATCGTGCAGCACCACGATCCGATCGGCCATGGTCATGGCCTCGATCTGATCATGGGTGACGTAGACCGCAGTGGTCTTGAGCCGCTGATGCAGCTCCTTGATCTCGGTCCGCATCTGCACGCGCAGCTTGGCGTCGAGGTTCGAGAGCGGCTCGTCGAACAGGAACACCTGGGGATCGCGCACGATCGCCCGGCCCATGGCGACACGCTGGCGCTGGCCGCCCGAGAGCTGGCGCGGATAGCGCTCGAGGAAGTCCTGCAAGCCCAGAATCCCCGCCGCCCGGCTGACCCGCTCCTGGATGACGTTCTTGGGCGCCTTCGCCAGCTTCAGCGAGAACGCCATGTTGTCGTAGACCGTCATGTGCGGATAGAGGGCGTAGTTCTGGAAGACCATCGCGATGTCGCGATCCTTGGGCGGCACGTTGTTGACCACCCGACCGCCGATCGCGATCTCGCCGTTGCTGATCTCCTCGAGCCCCGCGATCATTCTGAGCAAGGTCGACTTGCCGCAGCCCGAGGGTCCGACCAGGACGACGAACTCGCCGTCGCCGATCGCGATCTCGACCGCATAGAGGACCTGAGTCGAGCCGAAGAACTTATCGACCTTGGCGATGTCGACCGATGCCATGATGTCCCCGCCCGTTCGTTAAGCCGCTACCATGAGATGGCCGCAGCCGGATCATGGCGCGGATCTTTCGAATCATCAAGCGGTTGTCGCTGCTTGCCCGGACATGCGCTCCAGCGCTGCGCGCTCGAGCCCGAGGCTCTCTCCCGCCGCCATGATGTGCGCCCAGGTCGTCGGGTCGATCGGAATGCCATTCGCCAGACGCTCGGCCTTGGCGCGCCGCTCGGGCTCGCCCGGCAGCAGGACCTCGCCGCCCGCCGTGCGCGGCCTGGAGCTCTTGACGAACTCGAGGTGGCGGCGGATTTCGGCGCCGAGGCCGCCCGGCTCGGCGAAGGCCTCCGGGGCGATGACGATCGAGAGCATGCTGCTGCTGAAGCGGGCCTGCTTGGCCGGCGGGCGGCTGCAGCCGCCCCCGGTGAAGGCGCCCGCGAACAGATCGACCATCAGCCAGAGTGCCCCACCCTTGTGACCGCTCACCGTGCCGCCGAACGGCAGGAGAGTGCCGGGCGGATCGGTGTACAGCTGGTTCGGATCGGTGGTCGGGCGGCCGTCGGCATCGAGCAGGCAGTCGGGCGGGACCTCGATGCCCTTGTTGCGGGCGACGCGAACCTTGCCTTCGGCGACCGCGGAGGTTGCGAAATCGAGCACTACCGGTGCGCCATCCAGGACCGGGATGCCGATCGCGAGCGGGTTGGTCGTGCCGCGACCGTCGCGCCCGCCATGGGGCACGACCCGGAGCGGAATGCCGGTGGCGTTGACGAAATGCAGCGACGCCATGCCGGCCGCGGCGGCCATTTCCGCCCAGTCGCCGAGGCGCCCGAGATGGGCCGAGTTGCGCAGCGCCGAAAGTGCCACTCCGTGCAGCGCCGCCTTGTCGAGGGCCGCCTGGACCGACTGCTCGCCGACGATCTGGCCGTAACCGCCACGGCCATCCAGAACCGTGACCGTATCGGTCTCGGAGACGACCTCGGCAGTTCGATTCGGCGCGATATCCCCGCTCCGGACCTGGTCGACGTACTGCGGCACGCGGATCACGCCGTGGGAATCGTGGCCGTTGAGATTGGCGTCGACCAGGCGGGCGGCGACCTTCTCGGCCTCGGCCGCGAGTGAGCCCGCGGCTTCGAGAATGGTCGCCGCGAGCCGCTGAAGTCGATCTGCGGCAATCTGCATCTGCTGCCTCCCCGCTCCGCTCTGCCGGGTCCGGCGCCGTGTTGGCCGGGCCGTGTCTTCGCCTTCTATACCGCTGGCGAAGGGACCGCCAACGGCCATCATGACGCGGGCAGGTTCCTCAACCCCCGGGCGAAGGATCTTGCGAAGATCGACCGACCAGCGGAGTATGCCGCGATGGGTCTTACCGCTCGATTGGGAGAGCCTCATGCCAACCATTGAAGCTCACGGATTGACCTTCGACGCGCGGCCGGACCGGATCGATTTTCGCGACCTGTTCTATCGCCCACCCCTGGTCTCGCTCGAGCGCGAGTATCCGTCGGCGGCGCTGATTGACAAGTACCTGACCAGGTATTGCGACGACGGCATGATCCTCGACCAGGGCAAGGAGGGTGCCTGCACCGGCTTCGGCCTCGCCGCGGTGATCAACTATCTCTACTGGGCGCGCCGCCAGCACCTGGAGAGCGCCGAGCCGCCGGCCAGGGTCAGCCCGCGCATGCTCTACCACATGGCGCGGCTCTACGACGAGTGGGACGGCGAGGACTACGAGGGTTCGAGCTGCCGCGGCGCCATGAAGGGCTGGCACCGGCACGGCGTCTGCTCCGAGACCCTCTGGCCCTACGCCGACCGCCGCGGGCGCTACGTCCGGCCCAAGAAGCGCTGGAGCGAGGATGCCGCCGGGCGGCCGCTCGGCGCGTACTACCGCATCAACAAGGACTCGCTGCTCGAGATGCAGGCCGCGATCGGCGAGGTCCACGCAATCTACGTCTCGGCCGGGGTCCACGAGGGCTGGCTGCTGAAGAAGACCAAACAGCTCACCGCGATCGAGATGGCCGGCAAGAAAGAGATCGGCGGGCACGCCTTCGCGATCGTCGGCTACCGCGAGGATGGCTTCATCATCCAGAACTCCTGGGGTCCCGGCTGGGGCTACCGCGGCTTTGCCGTGCTGACCTATCCGGACTGGCTGCAGAACGGCATGGACGCCTGGGTGGCGGTGCTCGGCGCGCCGGTCGCGCGGCGCAGCCCCGTCGCAGTCAGCACCACTGCTCTGCTGGATCGGCCCAAGCAGGCGGCGACCCACAAGGTGGCGCTGGCCGGCGGGCGCGCCTTGGCGCTCGGCGAACGAGCCAAGGGGGTCGAGCCGTGGGAGGAGGATGTCGCCTACCAGCACAGCCTGGTCCTCGGCAACGACGGCCGCCCACTGCATCGCCTGCTCGAGGCGGCGGACGCCGAGCAGAACGTCGAGATCGTCGCCCTGCAATTGCCAGGCCAGTGGCTTCAGCAGAGCCAGACCAAGAAGCTCGCGATCTACGCCCACGGCGGCCTCAACGACGAGACTGCCTCGATCAAGCGGATTCGCGTCCTGGCACCCTATTTCGAGGCGAACGGCATCTATCCGTTGTTCATCACCTGGCGGACCGGGTTCGCCGAGAGCATTGCCGAAATCCTCGAAGACAAGGCCGAGAGCCTCGGCATCGATCTTGCCCAGTTGCGCGCCCGCGGCTTCTTCGACGATGTCCGCGATGCCATCGTCGAGGCCAAGGACCGCGCGTTCGAGGCCGCCGCCGAGCGCATCCTGGCCAAGGCGGTCTGGACCAGATGAAGCAGAACGCCGAGGCCGCAGCCGCCGGCGGCGGGCTCAGCCTGCTCGCCGCACACCTCCAGGCCCTACGCCTGGCTGTGCCCGGGCTCGAGATCCATCTGGTCGGCCATTCGGCCGGCGCGATCCTGCTCGGCGACCTGCTCGAGCGGCTGGCCACGCGCAAGATCCCCGCCAACGGCATGACCCTGTACGCCCCGGCCTGCACGGTCGCCTTCGCGACGCGACAATATGGCGGGGCGTTCGACAAGGGGGTGCTCGACCCCAAGACCGTGACCTTCGAGCTGCTGAGCGATCAGCGCGAGCTCGACGACTCGGTCGGCCCCTACGGCAAGTCACTGCTCTATCTGGTCAGCCGTGCGCTCGAGGAGGTGCACAAGATGCCGCTGCTCGGGCTCGCCGCCGCGTGGGACGGCAAGGGACTTCGGCCGGATGTGTTCAACAAGGACAAGGCCGGCGACATCGCGGCCTGGCTCAAGCTCTGGGGCAGCAATGCCAGGCCGCGCCTGACCGACGCCAAGCAGGTCCCGGATGGGCAGACGATGATCCCGGCGACCCACGGCAGCTTCGACAATAATATCGAGGTGGTCGGCCGCACCCTCGAGCGGATCCTCGGCAAGGCGCTCAAATTCAAGGTCGAGAACCTGCACGGCTTTTAGCCCGTGACGCGCCGCCGCGCCGGGCTCGTCGCGAGGCTCAAGCCAATCGCCGGCCGGCTGCATTGAGGATTCCCGACAAAGGGGTCGTTTCAGGCCATCATCGGCCACCATCTATGTGTTAGGATCGGTCACCAGAAACGATGTGGGGACGCCCAGATGGCCAAGGCGCTGCTTTGCCCGAGCCTCTACGACGAGGACTTTCTCGCCTGGACCGAGCAGCAGGCAGCGCTGGTGCGCGCCGGCCACCTGGACCAGCTCGACCTCGACAATCTCGCCGAGGAGCTCGACACCATGGGCCGCAGCGAATGGGGCGAGCTCGAGAACCGGCTCGAGGTCCTGCTCATGCATATGCTCAAGTGCGATCATCAACCTGAGAAACATACGCGCAGCCGGGACGCCACGATCAACGAGCAACGCACCCGTCTGCGGCGCCTGTTCCGACGGAGCCCGAGCATCCGGCGCAACCTTGGACTTACCATGGCCGAGGTCTATCCGGACGCGCGGCACCAGGCGGTGATCGAGAGCGGGCTCGACGACAAGGCATTTCCCGAGGAGCTGCCTTACGGCATCGAGCAGGTTCTCGGGACACCGCCGGCAAAACCGGGGGGACCGCATCCAGCCCGGCGGCGCGGACGCTGGAAGTAGGCGTCGCTCAGAGCGGGCGCTGGCGGAAGGCGTCGTTGGCGAGCCGCACCGGCTGGCCGAGCAGACCTTGCGGGCGCCAGATCAGGACCGCGGCCAGCAGACCGAACACCGCCACGTCCTTGTAGGCGAGGCTCAGGTAACCGGCCCAGAAGGTCTCGAGCGTGCCGATGATCAGCCCGCCGAGCATCGCCCCGGGTGCCGAGCCGATGCCGCCGATGATCGCTGCGGTGAGCGCCTTGAAGCCGAGCAGATAGCCGTCCGAGAAGCGGACCCCGCCGTAGCGCAGCAGGATCACGAAGCCGGCGATCGCCGCATAGGCCGCACCAAGCGAGAAGACCAGCGCCACGATGCGATCGACGTTGATGCCGCAGAACGCCGCCACGTCGACGTCGTCGGCGCAGGCGCGCGCCTGGCGCCCGAAGCGACTGCGGGCCATCAGGAGCCAGAGGCCGCCGTACAGCGCGATCGCCAGGACCATCACCATGATCTGCGAGGTGCTCACGCTCACGTCGAACCCGCCGGCCTCGGTCAGGCTGTGGGCCTCGGAGAAGACCGGCTGAATCCAGCGGTCTGCGGAGCCTTGAGTGAGCCGCAGATACTCCTGCAGAAAGATCGCGAGGCCGATCGTCGCGATCAGCGGCGCCTGCGAGGGCACGTCGCGCAGCGGCCTGAACACCAGCCGCTCGGTCACCAGGCCGTGCGCCGATCCGACCACCGCCGCCAGAGCGAGCACGGCGAGCAGGCCGAGCGGCAGCGCGCTGGTCCCGCTCAGGGCGAGAACGGTGACGCCGATGAAGCTCGTGTAGGCGCCGACCATCGCGATCTCGCCGAAGGCGAGGTTGATCTTGCCGATGATGCCATAGACCAGCGTGTAGCCGATCGCGACCAGACCATAGAGACAGCCGAGGGTGAGCGCTTCGATGGCGAGCTGGAGTCCGTAGAGGAAATCGCGCCAGCCGCCGAACGCGGCGCTGCCCGCGGGGCTCTCGGCCCCCCTCGCCTGCTCCTCGTACCGGCCGAGCCAGTACTGCCGCAGCAGGAAGACCTGGATATCGGACAGCGCACCCGCGCGGTCGCCGACGACGCCGATCAGCTTCAGGCGATCGCGTTCGAAGCCGCCCCCGCCGAAGCGGCAGGAGAGCCAGTGCACCCCAGCTCCGGCGTCCGGCTCGCTGAGCCGGTAGCGGATGAGCACCGCGTTTGCGGCCGAGTGGTCGACCTCGCTGCCTTCGATCGTGATGCCGGTGTCGGCGCCCTCGACGCCCGGAATCACGCGCTCACAGAGCCGTGCCTGCTCGACGTCGAGGGTGCTGCAGGCGCAGAGCTGAAGCAGGAGCCCGAGGCCCGCGCATCCGACCAGCCACCGCCTGCCTCGTCCTGCCGATGGGCTCCTCGCGACCAGCTCCGATCATCCATGTGACCGTGGGAATCCGCGCCACAAGTTAGTTCGGGGCGGACGGACTCCCAGGTCCAAGGTTGCCCACGTTAGCCGGAGCGCGTGGAAGCCGGTCCGGGCGAAGCGAGTGCCGGGCGTGCCTTAGGCCGCCTCGGCTTCCGGCGGGGGCGTCGGCCGCGGCAGCTCTTCCGCGGTCAGCGTCTCCTTCTCCAGCAGCTTCTTGGCCAGGCGGTCGTGCTCGGCGCGGCGCTCGCGCAGAATCTGGAGTGCCTTCTGATAGACGCGATCGATCCGCTCACGCACCGCGACGTCGATCTCGCGCGCGGTCTGCTCGCTGAACTGGCGCCCGCCGCCCTCGCTCGGCAGGCCAAGGAAGGTTCCCCGCTCGGTCTCGAGGGCGGCCTGCCCCAGCTTGTCGTCCATGCCGTAGCGGGTGACCATGCTGCGCGCGATGTCGGTGACCTTGAGCAGGTCGTCCGACGCCCCGGTCGAGATCTCGCCGAACACCAGCTGCTCGGCCGCCCGACCGCCGAGGAGCACGCACATCTTGTTCTCGAGCTCTTCGACGGTCATCAGGAAGCGGTCCTCGGTCGGCCGCTGCAGAGTGTAGCCGAGCGCGCCGACGCCGCGCGGGATGATCGAGATCTTCTGGACCGGATCGACCCCGGGCAGAGTCAGCGCGACCAGGGCGTGACCGAGCTCGTGATAGGCGACGACCTGGCGCTCCTTGGGGTTGAGCAGGCGGTTCTTCTTCTCGAGGCCGGCGACGATCCGTTCGAACGCCGCGGTGAAGTCGGCCATGGTGACCGTCTCAGCGCGCCGGCGGGTCGCGAGCAGCGCCGCCTCGTTGACCAGGTTGGCGAGATCGGCGCCGGTGAAGCCCGGCGTGAGCGCCGCCACCTGCTCGAGCTGCACGCTCGGATCGAGCTTGATCTTCTTGACGTGCACCTGGAGGATCTGGATCCGGCCCTGCTTGTCCGGTCGGTCGACCAGAATCTGGCGATCGAAGCGCCCCGGCCGCAGCAGCGCGGGATCCAGAATCTCAGGGCGGTTGGTGGCGGCGAGCAGGATGATGCCCTGGCTCGGGTCGAAGCCGTCCAATTCGACCAGCAGCTGGTTCAGGGTCTGCTCCTTCTCGTCGTGGCCGCCGGCCATTGGGCCGATGCCGCGCGCCCGGCCCATGGCATCGAGCTCGTCGATGAAGATGATGCAAGGCGCCATCTTGCGCGCCTGCTCGAACAGGTCGCGCACCCGTGCGGCCCCGACGCCGACGAACATCTCGACGAACTCCGAGCCGCTGATCGAGAGGAAGGTGACGCCAGCCTCCCCAGCCACGGCGCGCGCCAGCAGAGTCTTGCCGGTGCCGGGCGGCCCGATCAGGAGAATGCCGCGCGGCAGGCGCGCCCCGAGGATGCCATAGCTCTTGGGATCCTTCAGGAAGTCGATGACCTCCTGGACTTCCGCCTTGGCCTCCTCGACCCCGGCGACGTCGGCGAGCGTGGTCTTGGTGTCCTTCTCGACGTAGATCTTGGCGCGGCTCTTGCCGATCGACATCAGGCCGCCCGCACCCATGCCGCCCATCGACATGCGGCGCAGCAGAAAGATCCAGATGCCGAAGAAGATCAGCGCCGGCAGGACCCAGGAGAGCAGCGTGGTGAAGAAGTTGGAGTCGCTGCCACCGCGGAACTCGACGTTGTATTTCTCGAGCTCCTTGGCGAAGGCGGGGTTGACCCGCGTGGTGACGAAGCTGGTCGGCTTGCCGGGTTCGGTGTCCTTGAGCGTGCCGAGGATCCGGGTCTCGGTGATGACCAGCTGGTCGACCTTGCCACTCTGGAGATAAGATTGAAACTGGCTGTAGGGCAGATATTCGGTCTGTTGCGCCTGTTGGAAGATCGCCTGCACGATCAGAATCGCCACAATCGCGATCATCACGTACCACGCATTGAAATTGGTTTTCTTGTCCATGACCTGCACCCTCCTTGCCAGAGGTGTGTCGGCAGCGACACCCCGTCAAGCTGGCTGCGCCAATCTGCGCGCCTGGCTCGTAAATTGGCGCGACGGCGGCCGAGCTCTCGCGTCGTCTCCTAGCGGGCGACCTGAGCCGGATTCTCGCCGGCTCGCCGCCAGCCGGCCCGTCGGGCTTCCTCGTCGCTGCAGAACAGCCGCTCGCCCCTGGCAGGATCGAGGGTCGTGGCCTCGTAGCCTTTGTCGGTCGGGACGACGTAGATCCGCTGGTTATCACCCCTCAGCGTACCCTTGATGTTGCAGGCATCGGTCGGCTCGTCGGCCTTGCCCGCCGTCCGTTGACCCGCCCGCCATTCCGATGGCAGCGTGAACTGACTGCCCCAGATGCCGAGGCCGGCTTCCTTGGCCTTGCGCTCGACCTCACCGTAGTCGGGGAAGCTGTCCGGCAACGCCACCGCGTAGCCGTCACCGAGCATGGCCAGACTCAGATCCTGATCGTCGCCGAGCTCGCAGACCCGGACGAGCTCACCATTCGGGCCATCGGTCTGGCCGCCTTCTTTCCAGGGCTTGCAGATCACCGGCTGACCGCTGAGCGTCACCAGCTTTTGCAGAGCCAGCGCCGCCTCGACGCCACAGGGCCAGGGTTCGTCCTCGCGCAGACACGTCTGCCCCAGCTCGGGGGCGTCGATCCCGTAGAGCTGGATGATCTCGCCGTCGCTCTGCAGCGTGTCGCCGTCGATCACCTGCAGATCCTGCCCCGGGCCGCCGACGGCGCTCGCCCAGGCGACCACCGGTCGATGCACGCCGATCAGCGCGGCCGAAACGCCGACCGCCAGGACGAGCCAGAGCGGCGCCGCCCGCGCGGCTCGCGATCGTAGCCAGGTTCTCATGGGGCATGTCGCCCCATGTTACCGCCTCTTGGCAGAATCGCCGCCATGCCTCCGACCTGCGCAGCCCCGACACCGGTCAGGCCTTCGGCCCAACGGTCGTTTCCGTTGGGTAAGGTAGGCGGCTCATCGAGCGCTTCCAACCCGCCGGGACGGCCCCGCTTGCCGAGCCGCCGATCGGCCGCCACCAGCTTACGTCGGTCATCGAGGGCCCCCGAACAGCCCCGCCGACAGCTCAGCGGGCGTCGCCCGCGCCGCCGATCCGCCCGCGTGTCCGGCGCGAGCGGAGCTTCGCCAGATTGTGCGCCGCGATATCGTCGAGCGACAGACCAAGGTCGGCCGCGAGCACGGCCACGTACCACAGCACGTCGCCGAGTTCGTCTCTCAGCGCCTCGACCGGCGCAGCGGCAAAATCGCCGCCCTGATCGCGCAGCACCTTCTTGATCTTGCCACAGACCTCGCCCGCGGCTGGCTCCCAGGGGCGACCTCGGTGGTCGCCCCGGAGCGCCGCGCGCTGGCGAGCCCGAGCGCCGAATAGACGACACGGTCGTGGTCGACGTAGATCGCGGTCCGCCGGGCCGCCTCCTGATAGTCGTCGAGCTGCATCGGGATCACCGTCGTGCATTGAGATGAGCGGGTTTGCCAGGACCCGGAATTGCCCCTAAGCTTCGCCAGAAGGGCGGGGTTCGGGACCGTCCGGACGAGCCTTTGTTAACCCCGCCTCGAGGCAGACAAAAGGGGGGTATATATGCACAGGATGTTGCTTGGCGCCGCGCTCCTCGCGGGGTCCGCGCTGGTCTGGTCGGCCACGGCGACCGCTGCGGATCAGAAGGTCTACGGCGTGCTCCTGAAGACGCTTTCCAACCCCTTCTGGGGTGCCATGGAGGACGGCGTCAAGGACGGCGCCAAGGAGGCGGGGGTCGAATACTACCTCCAGGCCGTCGAGTCCGATCAGGCGGCCGAGCCGCAGCTCAACGTCTGCACCACCATGCTCGAGCGCAAGCCCACGATCATGATCACCGCGGCGATCAACTCGACCAACCTCCTGCCCTGTCTCAAGAAGGCGACCGACGAGGGCATCCCGGTGGTCGATCTGGACGCCAATCTCGACCACGCCATCGCCAAGCAGGGAGGCGTCGACATTGCCTTCACGATCGGCTCGGACAACGTGCAGGCCGGCCGCCAGGGCGCCGACTATGTCGCCAAGCAGCTGGGCAAGGACGCCAAGGGACCGATCCTGGTGATCGAGGGCCTCTCGGGCAACATCACCGGCCAGAAGCGCGCCCAGGGGTTCGCCGAGGAGATCAAGAAGGTGGCACCCGGGCTCGAGATCGTCGCGTCTTTGCCGGGTGACTGGGACCGCGCCAAGGCGGCCAACATCACCAACGACATCCTGACCCGCAATCCCGACCTCAAGGCGATCTTCGCCGCCAACGACACGATGGCGCTCGGCGCGGTCGAGACGGTCTTCGCCGCTGGCAAGGGCGGCGACATCATCGTCGTGGGGGTCGATGGCAACGTCGATGCGGTCAAGTCGATCAAGGCGGGCCGGCTCAATGCCTCAGTCGCGCAGCTGCCCTACCTGGTCGGCAAGCAGGCGGTCGAGAAGGTAGGCGACGTCCTCGCCGGCAAGAAGGTCGACGAGTTCATCTACGTACCCACCCTGGTGCTGACAAAGCAGCTCCTCGAGGAAAACAAGGACCCGATGCTGCAGTACGTGAAATAGCGCCTCGGCGTGACGGCGCGCCGCGATCGGGTGCGTGCGGTGCCTAGGGGCCGCGTCGGCTGATGGCGCGCCCCGGCACCGCCGAGGAACCTGAGACCATGGCGGTGTCGCAGCCTCAGGTCCGGGCCGGGCTGCTCGCGCGCGCGAGCCGTCTCACGGTGCGCGTCGAATCGCTCGCGGTGCTGGTCGTCCTGATCGCGGCGATGTCGGTGCTTTCGCCCTATTTCCTGTCGGTCTCCAACTTCCTCAACATCCTGCTCGCGACCGCGGTGATCGGCGTGCTCGCGGTCGGGGCGACCTTCGTGATCTGCTCGGCCGGGATCGATCTCTCGCTCGGCTCGGTGCTCGGCTTCGCCGGCGTGGTCGGCGCGCTCTCGGTCAATGCGCTGGGCCTGCCCTGGTTCTTCGCGGTTCCAGCCTGTCTGATCGCCGGCGCGCTCTGCGGCGCAATCAACGGCATCCTCGTGACGCGGGCGAAGATTCCGGCCTTCATCGTCACCCTCGGCATGCTCGGCATTGCGCGCGGCGCGGCGCTGGTCCTGACCAACGGCAAGCCGGTCTACGGGCTGCCCGATCCGCTTCTGTACCTGGGCCAGGGGCGGCCGTTCGGCGTGCCGACGCCGGTCCTGGCGTTCATCGGCGTGGCGCTGATCGCGCACTACGTCCTCGCCTACACCCGCTTTGGCCGCTACACGCTGGTGATTGGCGACAACGAGGCGGCGGCGCGCGCGACCGGCATCCACGTCGAGGCGCATCGCCTCAAGCTCTACAGCCTCTCGGGCATGATGGCCGGCATTGCGGGCATGCTGTTCATGGCCCGGGTCAACTCGGGCGACCCGACCGCCGGCCTCAACTACGAGCTGACCGCGATCACCGCGGCGATCATCGGCGGCACCAACCTGTTCGGCGGTCGCGGCAGCGTGCTCGGTACTCTGATCGGCGCCCTGATCATGGGCGTGCTCCAGAACGGCCTGAACCTGATGGCGGTGCAGTCCTTCTATCAGCAGATGGCGATCGGCGCGGTCCTGATACTCGCGGTCTGGCTGGACCGGGTCAACGCCGCGCGGATGCAGCGATGAGTCTGCTCGCGCTCGACGACGTGCAGAAGCGCTTCGGCACGGTCGAGGCGCTGCGCGGCGTCACCTTCGGGGTCGAGGGCGGCAGCGTCGTCGGCCTGGTCGGCGACAACGGCGCCGGCAAGTCGACCCTGATGAAGTGCATCACCGGCATCTACCGGGCCGACGCCGGCACGATCCGCTTCGCCGGCGCGCCGCTCGACCAGCTCGATCCCGGCCAGCGCCGCCAGCGCGGCATCGAGATGATCTATCAGGATCTGGCGCTCGCCCGGCAGCAGGACGTCGCCTCGAACATCTTTCTCGGCCGCGAGCCGACCCGCAAGGTCTTCGGCCTGCCGCTCGGCACGATCGACCGTGGCCGGATCGAGGCCGAGGCCGAGCGCATGATCGAGCGGCTCGGGGCCCGCATCCCCTCCATCCGCTACATGGTCGGCCAGCTCTCGGGCGGCCAGCAGCAGTCGGTCGCGATCGCCCGCGCGCTGACCTTCGAGCCCAAGCTCGTGATCATGGACGAGCCGACCGCCGCCCTCGCCGTGCGCGAGGTCGACCACGTCCTCGAGCTGATCCGCGAATTGAAACGTCAGGGCATCGCGGTGATCCTGATCAGCCATCGCCTGACCGACGTGTTCGCCGTGTCGGACCGGATCATGACGCTGCGCCGCGGTCGGGTGATCGCCGACGAGTTGACCGCCGAGACCTCGATGGCGACCGTGGTCGCGCACATCGTCGGTGCGGGCTGATTCAAATGCCTGCATTGCAATCGCTCTTGTTGCTCAAATGATCCGGTGGCGCGCGCCGCTCGCGGAGATCTTGAGCTCCCGACCGAATTGCGAAGCATCGGGTGCATGGATCGCTGCCGCTCTGGGCGCCGCCTGCGTGCTGGTATCGCCCGCCATGGCGGTCGAGCCTAGCAACTTCGACGCGACAACCACTCGGGATCTGGTCGCGCTTTGCTCGGATGAGCCCGGCGATGCACTGTATGCGGAGGCGAAGCAGTTCTGCTACGGCTTCCTGGCCGGTGTCGCTCAGTTCCACCGGTCAATGGTGCATGGAGATGGCATCGAGCCGATTGCCTGCCCGAAGCAGGAAGTGACCCGCGCGCAGCTGGTCGGCGTGTTTCTCGACTGGGCCAAGGCCAACCCCCAGTCCACGGACGAGCTGCCGGTGGAAAGCCTGAGGCGGGCTGTGGCCGCCAAATGGCCGTGCACGAGCTGACCGGCGCGGGCCCTGATCCGATCAGTGTTTGGGGGACCGTGATGCATCGACTCGCGATGATCTCTGCGGGACTCGGCGCGGCGATCTTGCTCGCGGGCTGCGCCAGCGACGGCGGCTCGAGCGCCTACGTCTACAATGACTGGCTCTACTATCATGAAGACTGGTACGACGACGATTTCTGGATCTGGGTCGACGACCACCCCGACTGCTGCAACAGCCAGGACGACATGAAACGGGCGCTGCAGGACTGGTACCGCGGACTTGACCCCGAGCAGCAACAGGCGGTGCGCAGTCGGGTCGAGACCTGGATGGATGAGCACGGCGTCGTGCCCGCCGCGGGTCAATCGACGAAAGATCTGGTGCTCAACACCGCTGCCGAGCGCTGGACCGCGCTGACGCCCGACGAGCGCCAGCAATGGCTCGACCAGCGCCGCGACCGGATCGAGCGGCGTCAGGCGGCAGGGCCGGCCGGGGGCCTCAGCGCCAGCCAGCGCGATGCCTTGCGTGAACGCGCCGCTGACCTGAGCCCGGAGCAGTACGCCGCGCTGCGCGAGAGCGCTCAGGCCGTCAGCTTGGACTCGACGTCGGGCCGCCAGCTGCCGGGGCGTAGCTCGATCAGTTCTCACCCAGTGCCAAGCCGGGCTGGCCTGTCCGGAGGCTCTGGTCTCCGCTCCGCCGGGGGTCGCGCGCGCGGCGGCGGAGGGCGGCGCCGGTAGCCCCCTGGGGCTGAATCTGCGGTGGCGCCATGCCTGCGGGCAAGCGCGTCGCTCGCCAGCCCGCCTTGAGTTTCTGGACGCCGCGCGAGATAACGCCGATCGGGCCCCGAGAGGCGTGCGGGCGAGAGAGGGAGGCCATGGTCGAGACGATCAGCCAGCTGATCGCGACCGGAAGAGACGGGGCGAACGCGATCCTGGCGGTGGAGCGCGCGCCGCTCGACTATGCAGCGCTCCGCCGGCAGGTCGGTGCCACCATCGCGGCGTTGAATGGCCTCGGGCTCGGCCGCAACGATCCGATCGCGATCGTGCTGCCAAACGGCCCCGAGATGGCGACCGCATTCATCGCCATCGCGGCCGGTGCGACGGCGGCGCCGCTCAATCCCGCCTACCGGGCCGACGAGTTCGAGTTCTATCTGACCGACCTTGGCGCCAAAGCTCTGATCACCCTCGCGGGTGCCGACACGCCGGCGCGCGCGGTCGCCGCGAGGCACGGCATCGCCCTGCTCGAACTCGGCGTGCCCGAGGGCGCCCCGGCAGGGGGCTTCGAGCTTGAGGGCAGCGCTTCTGCTGGCGCGTCAGTACGCGGCGGGCCGGCGACGGCGGACGACGTCGCGCTCCTGCTGCACACCTCCGGCACCACGTCGCGGCCCAAGATCGTGCCGCTCAGCCAGCGCAATCTCGCGACCTCCGCCGCAAGCATCAGGCGCGCCGTCGCCCTCTCGCCCGCGGACCGCTGCCTGAACGTCATGCCGCTGTTCCACATCCACGGTCTGATGGCGGCGGTGCTCGCCTCGCTCGCAGCGGGCGCCTCGGTGGTCTGCACGCCCGGCTTCAACGCGCTCCGCTTCTTCGCCTGGCTGGATGAGTTCCGGCCGACCTGGTACACCGCCGTGCCGACCATGCACCAGGCGATCCTGGCCCGAAGCGCGCGCAATCCCGAGAGCGTCGAGCGCGCCCGGCTGCGCCTGATCCGCTCGTCCTCGTCCTCGCTGCCGCCCCAGGTCATGGCCGACCTCGAGCGCACCTTCCGCTGCCCGGTGATCGAGTCCTACGGCATGACCGAGGCGGCCCATCAGATGGCGAGCAACCCGCTGCCGCCCGCGGCGCGCAAGCCCGGCACGGTCGGGATCGCCGCCGGCCCCGAGATCGCGATCATGGCCGCCGGGGGACAGCTGCTCGCTCCGGGCGAGGTCGGCGAGGTGGTGATCCGCGGCCAGAGCGTCACCCGGGGTTATCAGAACAACCCCGCGGCCAATGCCGCGAGCTTCACCGACGGCTGGTTCCACACCGGCGATCAGGGCATGCTCGACGACGAGGGCTACCTCACCCTCACCGGGCGGCTCAAGGAGATCATCAACCGCGGCGGCGAGAAGGTGGCGCCGCTCGAGGTCGACAACGTGCTCTCCGCCCATCCCGCGGTCGCTCAGGCGCTGACCTTCGCCATGCCGCACGCGAAGCTCGGCGAGGAGGTCGCCGCGGCGATCGTGCTCAAGGAGGGGCGGAGCGCCAGCGAGCGCGAGATTCGCGATTTCGCCGCCGAGCGCCTGGCCGACTTCAAGGTGCCGCGCAAGCTGGTCTTCCTCGACGAAATCCCGAAGGGCGCGACCGGCAAGCTGCAGCGGATCGGCCTCGCCGAGCGCCTGGGACTGATCCCTTGAGCCGGATGGCATGAGGATCGGCATCTTCGGCGCGGGCGCGATCGGCGGCTACCTGGCGGTCGAGCTGGCGCGCTCGGGCCAGCAGGTCGCCGTGATTGCGCGGGGCGCCAACCTCGAGGCGATCCGCGCCAAGGGCCTGCGGCTTTGCATCGGCGGCGAAGAGCGTTCGGCCCGCGTGGCGGCGAGCGCGGATCCGGCCGAGATCGGCCCGGTCGACTACTTGTTCCTCGCGGTCAAGGCCAATGCCGCACCGGCGATCGCGTCCCGCCTCGGGCCGCTGCTCGGCCCGGAGAGCGCCGTGGTCACCGCCATGAACGGTATCCCGTTCTGGTATTTCTACAGCCTCGAGGGGCCGCTTCGCGACCGCCGGCTCGAGAGCGTCGATCCGGGCGGCGTGCTCTGGGAGGGGATCGGCCCCGCGCGCTGCATCGGCTGCGTCGTCTATCCCGCCTGCGAGCTGGTCGAGCCGGGCGTGATCCGGCACATCGAGGGCGACCGCTTCGCGCTCGGCGAACCGGACGGGACGCGCAGCGAGCGCGTGCAGCGTCTGAGCCAGGCCTTGATCGAGGCCGGCTTCAAGGCGCCGGTCCGGGCGCGGATTCGCGACGAGATTTGGGTCAAGCTCTGGGGCAATCTCTCGTTCAACCCGATCAGCGTGCTGACCGGCGCCACGCTCGACGTGATCTGCACCGATCCGGGCACCCGTGCGGTCGCCCGCGCGATGATGCTCGAAGCCCAGGCGGTTGGCGAACGGCTCGGCGTGCACTTTAGCGTCGAGGTCGAGCGCCGGATCGACGGCGCTCGGGCGGTCGGCGCGCACAAGACCTCGATGCTCCAGGATCTGGAGCGGCGGCGCGCGCTCGAGCTCGATGCCCTGGTGAGCGCGGTGCAGGAGATCGGCCGCCTGGTCGGGGTGCCGACGCCGACCATCGACACCGTGCAGGCACTGACCCACCTGCGCGCCCGCACGGCCGGCTGCCCGGATCACTGAGCTGCCGGAGCGCCAGCGGCAAAAGGCCGGTTGCCCGCCCCGGCCCTGGCGCTCTATGTCAAGCGCGAACATCACCCGACGCCCGGTCCGACGCCCCTGGAGCGCTCGATGAGCCTTTGGCTGATCCTCGGCACGATGACCGCGCTCGCGCTCGCGCTGGTCCTGCTGCCGATCCTGCGCCGGCCGGGGGCGGCCGCGGCGCGGCGCGACTACGATCTCGGCGTCTATCGGGCTCAGCTCGAGGAGCTGGAGCGGGAGGTGGAGCGCGGCCTGCTCGGGCCGGACGAGGCCCGGGCGGCGCGCCTCGAGGTCGAGCGCCGGATGCTGGCCGCCGATGCCGAGAGCCGGCGCGAGCGTGCCGCCGCACCCCGCGCCGGCAACCTGCGTTGGGCGACCGCGCTCGCCCTGCTGCTCGCTCTGCCGGCGCTCTCGGCGGCGGTCTACTGGCGTCTCGGCCGTCCCGACCTGCCAGCGGTGCCGTTTGCCGAGCGGACCGATCGGGCCGCGGCGGTGGCCACCGCCGGCGCAGGCGAGCCGCCGAAACTGCCTTCGGTCGAGACCATGATCGCGCGCCTCGAAGAGCGTGTCGCGGCTAGGCCGGACGACCTCGACGGCTGGCTTCGTCTGGGCCGGGCCTACGAACTGATGGGGAAGCCCGCCAAGGCGGTCGAGGCGTATCAGCATGCGCTGCCGCTGGACGAGGGCAACGCCGAGCTGCACGCCGCACTGGCCGAGGCGGAGATTCGGGCGGCCGACGGCATCGTCACCGAGAAGGCACGCGCGGAGCTCGAGCGCGCGCGCGAGCTCGAGCCGACCAACCCGCGCCCCCCCGTCTACCAGGGACTGGCCCTGGTCGAGCGCGGCGAGCGACAGAAGGCGCTCGAGGCCTGGCAGAGCCTGATCCGGGACACGCCGGCCGATGCGCCCTATCTGCTGGCGCTGCGCGAGCGGGCGAGCGCCCTCGCCCAGGAACTCGGTCTCGATCCCGCCAGCGCACTGCCCGAGCCCGCGCCGGCGGCCGCGCTCACCGAAGCGGCGCCAGAGCAGCTCCCGGGCGATCCCGAGGCGCTGCGCGCCGAGGTTGCTAGGCTCGAAACCTCGCTCGGAAAAAACCCCAAGGACTGGCAGGGCTGGATCCGGCTCGCCCGCGCTTATGCCGCGCAGCAGCAGCCGGCCGCAGCCGAAGCGGCCCTCGGCCGCGGCGCTGAGGTCTATGCCGGCGCGCCCTTCGTCCAGCAGCAGTTCACCGCCGCCGCCAACGAGCTCGGCATCGCCGCGCCCGGAGTCGCACCGGGCGTCACGGCCGACGCGCGCGGGCCGAGTGCGGAGCAGATGCGCGCCGCTCAGAACATGTCGCCCGCCGAGCAGACCGAGATGATCCGGAGCATGGTCGGGGGTCTCGCAGCGCGGCTCGCCGACCGGCCCGATGACGTCGAGGGCTGGCGCATGCTGGCGCGCTCCTACCGCGTCCTCGGCGAGAACGCCAAGGCGGCCGAGGCGGCCAAGCGGGTCGCGACGCTCCTGCCCGACGACCCCGTCGCCCAGACCGACTATGCCGAGGCGCTGCTCGCGCTCGAGCGGGCCGACGCGCCGCTCTCGGCCGAGGCGGTGAGCCAACTCCGCCGCGTGGTCGAGCTGGACCCCGCCAATCCTGAGGCTCTGTTCTTCCTCGGCCGCGCTGCGGCCGAGCGCGGCGATGCCAAGGAGGCCGCGGGATACTGGCAGAGGCTGCTCGCCCGGATGCCCGCGGACGCACCCCAGCGGGCGAAGGTCCAGGCGCTGATCGACCAGCTGCCCGCCAGCAACTGAGTCCAGGGCGACATTGCGGCCAGAGTAGCCGACTCCCGGGAGACTTGGATTGATCGAGGCCCCGCGCGGGGGGCGACGCATGGCCGACGGTTTGTCGGACAAGGAAATGGCGTTTCAATCCACGCCCTCGCGCGGGGGCGACCTCTTGGCGGGCGAGGTCGGCCACCCGGCACAGATGCTCGCGCAGGGGCTGCCAGTCGGCGCGGTCGGGCCGGCTGGTCGAATGGGCGAAATATCGAGGGTGGCCGGCCGAGCTGTTCCGCGCGCTCGGCTCCGGCGCCCCCCTCGTGAAAATTGAGCGCATGGCTTGCGTGCGGATCGGAATCGAGGCACGCCAGGATCTCGAAGGCGGCGCGCTGCTGCCCGGGCAGGAGGCAAGAGATGGGGCCGCTCCGCCTGAAGGTGGCCGGACCAGACGCCGCGAGGACGGGAACGCCGGCACGCCGGCTGTCGAGCGATTAGAGACGGATGCCCATCTACCGCGTGCTCGAGCCCCGCTTCGGCCGCCTGCACATGCGGGAGTGGCGCCGTGGCGCCCTGCATACAGTCGGCCTGCTGCTTGCGGCGCTCGCCGTCTGCGCGATCGGACTGGTTGTCCTGGATACCTCCGGCGAGGAGCTGCCGGCAAAAGTCCTCCGGGGGCTATGGAACGCGCTCAACCTGGTCACGACGCTCGGCGACTTCACCAGCCTCGACCAGCGCGAGAAGATCTTCATGATGGCGACCATGGGCGCCTTCCTGGATGATCGGCGGCTATGCTCTGTCGAGACTGACGGGCATCCTCTCCAGCGATGCCGTCATGGCGCTGCGGGAGAACCGGACCATGCAACACCAGCTCGGCCGTCTCGCCAACCATGTGATCGTCATCGGCTTCGGTGCCCCCGGCCGGCTGGTAGCGGGCCGACTGCGTGAAGCCGGAGAGCAGGTGGTCGTCGTCGATCGGGCCGCGGAGCTCGCGGCAGAGGCCTCCGATCTCGGCTATCTCGTGGTCCAGGGCGATGCCGGGTTGGACGATGCCGTGCTCGACCACTCGGGGATCGAGCGGGCGAGGGCGCTGGTGGTGACGACCGAAGATCCGGACCGCAAGGTCTCGATCACGTTGACGGCGCATTCCCGCAACCCGAAGCTCAAGATCGCCGTGACCGGCGCGAACAGCCCGCGCGCAGGGCTGCTGCATCGCGCGGGCGCATCGGAAGTGGTGATTACGGACGATCTGATCGCCGATGCGCTCGTTGATCGGCTCGGCAAAGGGACAAAGCCCGGTGGCGGCGGCTGATCCGGGCGCGCAACGCCAGGAAGTTGAGGTCCCGGCGCTCGCGCCAGCTCGACGCGCGGCGGCAGCCGGCGCGGGACGCCGGTGCGGCTGACCCTGTTTGCGGGGCTTCGGCCTCTGAGCCGTGGGCGCGCGCTGCGCGATGGCCTCGCCGGCGTGACCCTCGCGTCGATGAACATCCCGCAGGTGCTCGGCTACACCCGCATCGCGGAGACGCCGGTCGTCACGGGGCTCTACACCGTGCTCCTGCCGCTGGTCGCGTTCGCGACCTTCGGCTCCTCGCGCCACCTGGTCGTGGCCGCCGACTCGGCGACGGCCGCGATCTTCGCCAGCGGGCTGTCGGACATGGCGCCGCCCGCCAGTGCCAGGTACATGGCACTGGTCGGCATGGTGGCGCTGCTGACCGCCGGTTTGCTATTGCTGGCGCGGGTGTTCAGGCTGGGATTTCTGGCCGACTTCCTCTCGCGGACGGTGCTGGTCGGATTTCTCACCGGCGTGGGCTTCCAGGTCGGCATCGCCATGCTGGGCGACATGCTGGGCGTGGCGATCAGCTCCCCGCGCACGGTCGGTCAGCTGTGGCAGCTCGTTCAGAGCGTGGGCCAGGTTCACATTCCCACGCTGGCGATCTCGGCGGTGGTGGTGAGCGGTATCCTGGTCTCTCGCCACCTCCTGCCGCGGCTCCCGGTGCCGCTGTTCGTCGTGGTCGGTGCCATCGCCCTGAGCTTTGCCTGGGATTTTGCCGGCCGCGGCATCGCCGTCGTCGGCCCGGTTCCGGGCGGGCTGCCCTCGTTCGCTCTGCCGAGCGTGGGCTGGACCGAGCTCCTGAAGCTGCTGCCGATTGCCGCGTCGTGCTTTGTCATGATTATCGCCCAGAGCGCGGCAGCGTCGCGCGTCTTCGCCGGGCACTATCACGAACGGGTCGATGAGGACGCCGACATCCTGGGGCTGGCCGCTGCGAATGCCGCGGCGGCGGTGAGCGGCGCTTTCGTAGTGAACGGCAGTCCCACTCAGACGGCGATGGCCGAGCGCGCCGGGGCGCGTACCCAGGTAGCGCAGCTCGTCTTCGCCGGCGTGGTCGTGCTCGTGCTGCTGTTCCTGACCGGCCCGCTTCAGTACCTGCCCCGCTGCGTGCTCGGCGGCATCGTGTTCACGATTGCCATCGGCCTCGTCGACGTACGAAGCCTGCGCGACATCCGCCGCGAGAGCCCGGGCGAGTTCACGCTCGCGGTCATCACGGCTGCGGTGGTCGCGCTCGTCGGCGTCGAGGAAGGCATCCTCCTGGCAATGGCGTTGTCGCTGCTGCGGCATGTGCGCCACAGCTATCGGCCGCACACGATGGTGCTGGTGCCGGACGCGACGGGCCGGTGGCTGCCGGCTCCGGCGGTGCCGGGCTCTGAGACCGAGCCGGGACTGATCGTCTATCGGTTCGGTGCGGATCTGTTCTACGCGAACGAGTGCCGCTTCGCCGATGAGGTGCAGGCCCTCGTGGAGCACGCCCCGACACCGGTGCGATGGTTCGTCGTCGATGCCGGCGCGATCACCGATCTCGACTACGCCGCAGCGCGCTCGGTGCTCGATCTGCTCGAGCAGCTGAAGCGCCGGGAGGTCGATCTGGTCTTCGCGCGGGTCAGCCGCTACCTGCGCTCCGACATGGATCGGCATGGCATCACCGCAGCGATCGGGGAGGCCCGAATCTTCACGAGGCTTCACGAAGCCCTTGCCGCAGTGCGCGGCGGCACGCAGGCGCTGAACGATGAGCGCTCCGATCAAATGCTCCGCTCAATCGAAAACAGCGACGAACGACCGCTCTGAGCGCTTTCGCTGCAGGGTCGCTGTTGGCTGCAGGATGGCCGCCATGGGCCTGCCATCCGGCCGGGAGCCGGCGGTGCCGGTTGCTCGCACCCGCCGCAGACCCTAGATCTTACATCGGTCGGCGCCGGGGCGCCGTTTTTTGGGTGGCGCGCTCGATCGGTCAACATCAAATCGGAACTCGCTTGCGCATCTTCGTCCAAATCCTGATCGCCGTCTGCATGCTCGCGGGTGCCGGTGGCGCCTGGTGGTGGTTCTACGCCCGCCCCGAGGCGGCGAGCGGCGCGACCCAGCCGATGGCGCAGGGCGGCTTCGCCATGCCGGTCGAGACCGCCAAGGTGCAGGTCGGGCCGATCCAGCGCCGCCTGACCTCGGTCGGCTCGCTCCGCTCCAACGAATCGGTGATCCTCCGGCCCGAGGTCGCGGGCCGGATCGCCGCGATCCGCTTCGAGGAGGGACAGCGGGTCGAGCAGGGCCAGCCGCTCATCGTGCTCGACGATTCGGTCTATCGCGCCGAGCTCGAGCAGGTGCAGGCCTCGCTCGATCTGAGCCAAGCGAATTACGAGCGCGCGGTCGATCTGCTCAAACGCAATGTCGGCACGACCAAGGCGCGCGACGAAGCGCTCTCGCAGCTGCATGCCGATCAGGCCGCGCTCGAGCTGGCCAAGGCGAAGCTCGAGAAGCTGGTGATCACGGCGCCGTTCAAGGGCGTGGTCGGGCTGCGCAAGGTCTCGGTCGGCGACTTCGTCAACGTCGGCCAGGACATGGTCAATCTGGAGCAGATCGATCCGCTGAAGGCCGACTTCCGGGTCGCCGAGGTGTATCTGCCGGCGCTGGCACCGGGCCAGAAGATCGAGCTCAGCGTCGACGCCTTTCCCGGCGAGACCTTCGCGGGCGAGGTCTATGCGATCGATCCGCTGATCGACGAGAGCGGGCGGAGCATCCTCCTGCGGGCGCGCCTCCCCAATCCGGACAACGGGCTGCGACCGGGCCTGTTCGCACGCGTCACGCTCGTGCTGAACGAGCGCAACGACGCGATCCAGGTGCCCGAGCAGGCGCTCGTGCCCCAGGGCAGCGATCAGTTCGTGTTCAAGGTGGCGGACGGCAAAGCGGTCCTCACCAAGGTCAAGGTCGGCATCCGGCGGGCGGGCATGGTCGAGGTGACCGAGGGGCTCGGCCCGGACGACGAGGTCGTGACCGCGGGCCAGCTCAAGCTGCACGACGGCGCCGAGGTCAAGCCGGCGCCGAAGAGCGCGGCCTGAGCCGATGTTCCTGCCCGAGCTCTCGATCCGCCGCCCGGTGCTGGCCACGGTCATGTCGCTGGTCGTGGTCCTGGTCGGGATCATCGCCTACGAGCGCCTGACGGTGCGCGAATACCCGAAGATCGACGAGCCGGTGGTCACGGTCGATACGACCTTCAAGGGCGCCTCGGCCGACATCGTCGAAACGCAGGTCACCCAGGTCCTCGAGGAGTCGCTCGCCGGTATCGAGGGCGTCGACTACATCAGCTCGATCAGCCGGCCCGAGCAGAGCCAGATCACGGCGCGCTTCCGGCTCGACCGCAACCCGGACGCCGCGGCCAACGACGTCCGCGACCGGGTCGCCCGGGTCCGCGGCCAGCTGCCGGACGAGATCGACGAGCCGATCATCGCCAAGGTCGAGGCCGACGCCCAGCCGGTGATCTACCTGGCCTTCTCGTCCGATCGCCACTCGCCGATGGAGGTCAACGACATCGCCGACCGCCTGGTCAAGGACCGGCTGCAGAATCTGGCCGGGGTGGCCGACGTGCGGATCTTCGGCGAGCGGCGCTATTCGATGCGCATCTGGCTCGATAGGGCGCGTCTCGCCGCCTACCGGCTCACGCCGCAGGACGTCGAGGACGCGCTGCGGCGTCAGAACATCGAGATCCCGGCCGGGCGGATCGAGAGCCAGGCGCGCGAGTTCACCGTGGTCACCGAGACCGATCTGCGCACGCCCGAGCAG
>JBKPDM010000378.1:0-3761 GCA_046727895.1 Pseudomonadota bacterium
GCCTCCGGCCTCGACCAGGTGCATGCGGACGCCCTCACGCTTGGACTCATCGACCACGCCGTAGTCGACGGCCATCCAGTACGCGTCCTTCATGTGTGGGAACGAGACGCACAGGTCCCATTTCTTGTCGGCCTTGTCCAACGGCTGGTAGTCGACGGTGGTGCGCGGGCTCGCCATGTTGAATGGCGGGTTCCACACCTCGACGGGGTAGGACCATTTGTCCTCCGCGAACGCACCGGTCGCGGCGAGCGCCACGGCGACCGCCCCGGCGAGCGCGGTCGGCACCTTCATGTTCGTCGTCATCCCTCCGACTCCCCTGACGTGGGTTTGTCCTCTGCGCCGCGCCCGGGAGACGGGCGCTGCATTGGACCGCATGTTCGCGTACGAAGCTCAGCTTGTAAAGAAGCCGCCATGCGACCCGGCGCTCAGGCCAGCGGCATTCGTTTGCCGTGACGAGCGGGCTGCCCGTTCGCTGGAGACCACTCAAACCGATCTTCGACAGTTGGGGTCGCCGGGAGGCTCTGAAAGCCGCAGATTTCCTGGGGTCGGAGGTGGTCCGAGGCCAAAATGTAGTGCCACGCGTGCGATAGATTATTGTTGATTCGTGCGACTGTATGATCGATGATGTAGGCCCTCTGCGCGGGAGGGCCGATGTACTTCCGCAAGAAGACCTCAGGCGGGCGGGTCTATCTCCAGATCGCCGAGAGCCGGCGGGTGGGTGGCCAGATCCACCAGCGCGTGATCGCCACCCTCGGCCGCCTGGATGTGCTCGCGGCGAGCGGCCAGTTGGAGCGGCTGCTGCGCTCGGGCGCGCGCTTTGCGACCCAGGCAATGGTGCTGAGCGCGGCGCAGGACGATGCGACGGCGGCGGTGCGGCGGATCGGGCCGGCCCTGGTGTTCGAGCGCCTGTGGGCCGAGACCGGCTGCCGGGCGGTGATCGAGGACGTGGCCGAGGAGCGCAAGCATGGCTTCGCGCTCGAGCGGGCGATCTTCCTCACCGTGCTGCACCGGCTGATGGGCGGCGGCTCGGACCTGGCCGCTGATCGCTGGCGCGAGGACTACCGGATCGCCGGCGCCGAGACGCTCGAGCTGCAGCATCTCTACCGGGCGATGGCTTGGCTCGGCGAAGAGCTGCCGGAGCCGGAGCAGGACGACCGCACGCCGTTCGCACCGCGCTGCACCAAGGACCTGGTCGAGGAGCGCTTGTTCAGCCATCGGCGCGATCTGTTCAGCCGGCTCGACCTGGTGTTCATGGACACCACCAGTCTCTCCTTCGAAGGCGCCGGCGGGCAGACCCTCGGCCGCCACGGTCACAGCAAGGACCATCGCCCCGACCTGCCCCAGATGATCCTGGCGGTGCTGGTCGACGGCGACGGGCGGCCGGTGTGTTCGGAGATGTGGCCGGGCAACACGGCCGACGTCACCGGCCTGATCCCGGTGATCGACCGGCTGCGCCGGCGCTTCGCGATCGGCCGGATCTGCGTGGTCGCCGACCGCGGCATGATCAGCACGGAGACGGTCGCAGCGCTCGAGGAGCGCAAGCTCCTCTACCTTCTCGGCACCCGCGAGCGCACCGACAAGCTGGTGCGCGAGGTCGTGCTCGCGTAAGCGTCCGGTCGCGACCGCGGCGGTGAGGGATTGACGGGGCGCCGATCAGGCGGCGGTCGAGACTGTTGTGGGCGCGCCGTCCCAATTCCAGGGAAGCAGAGCGTCGATCCGGTTGATCGGATGGTCGGCGATGCGGGCGAGAATATCGCGCAGGTAAGCCTCCGGATCGAGGTCATTGAGGGTCGCGGTCTGGACGATGGTGTATATGAGGGCAGCGCGACGACCGCTACTGTCGGAGCCGGCGAACAAGTAATTCTTCCTGTTATGTCGAGGTCGACATAACAGGAATTATGCGCAGCCGTCGATTATGCGCATGTAGCCGGCGCGCCGGTGCTGGCAAGCAAGGTGGCCGGGCTCGGGACGGTCGGCGCCCTGCGCATAATTCAGAGATGCTGCAGGAAGCTGATCAGCTGGTCGGGTGGTCTGTAGCGAGCAGCTGCGGTGCCAGGCGGAGTCAGCCTGCCCAGAGCGCTTTCCTTCATCGACAGGTCGGCCTCGAGATACATGTGGGTGGTTGCCGGGCTCGCATGACCGAGCCAAAGCGCGATGACGGCGATGTCGACGCCAGATTAGATAGAATATCGCGCGGCGGCCCGGCCGGGCGCCCGTTCGCGAACGGGACGAAGATGACCTTGTAGCCGCTCAGCCTGCTACGGTTCCAGGAGCCGTGCTGCCCTATCGCTCAGCCGCTCGTCGAGACCGCGCCGACCGGCCCGAGCGACACTTACGGCTGGCAGAAGCTCGAGGTCGAGGAGCGCCTTGGCGCACTGCTCGGCGAGCGGCTGACCGTGCTCCGCCTCGCCAACGTCCTCGGCTACGAGCGCGCGCCCGGGCGCCGCACCTTCCTCGCGCTGACCCTGGAGCGCCTGGCCCGCGAGGGTGCGATTCACTACGACATGAGCCCGTTCGTCGAGCGCGACTTTCTGCCGGTCGACGCGCTCGCCTGCCTGCTCGCGAAGATCGCCGCGGCACCCCCGGCGGCATCCTCAACGTCGGCTCGGGCATCGGCCTGCCCACCGGGCGCCTGGCGCTTTGGATCCTCGAGGGCTTCGGACGGGGCCGGCTGGTGATCGACTCGCCCCGCGAGCGCGCCCCCTTCGTCCTCGACGTGACCCGCCTTAGGAGCCTCTATGGCGCCCCCTGCTCCTTCGACGATCTCCGCACCGCCTGCCTCGACCTCGGCCGCCGCCTCGCCGCGGAGCCCACCAGGTAGCCAAGCGCCACCTATCGGCCTGATCTCACTCGCAAATGTTCTCTTATCATTAGATGAAGTCGATCCCGATCTCGACGCCGAGCACCGCGGCGTCGGGTTCGTGGTCGCTGCCGTTCGGCCGGAAGACGTACTGGAAGTCGGGCGTGACGTGGAGCCACGGCGCCAGCTGGAAGCGGTGATTGACCTCAAGCACGGTCTCGAAGCCCTGGCCCGGCAGATCATCGCTGAATCGGCCGTAGTACACGCCGAGATTGGTCGTATCGTCATCTCGTCCGGGGAAGAGCCCTTGGTAGACGAGCCCGCCCGCGGCGAAGTACGGCAGGGTATTGACCCGCTCGATCGGCGCAAACGTCAGCGTCACCCAAGGCGTCAAGCCTTGCTCGCTGCCCGGGCCGCCCTCGCGGTACACCATTTGGTCGAGCAGGGCGTACAGGCCGTAATTGCCCCTGCGCTCGTCGCCGGGCTCGTCGCCGGGATCGCTGAAGGACTCGAACCTGCTGCTGTCGTAGTAGCCGCCGACCTTGACGTTGCCCTGCAGACCGGTAGCGCCTTTCCCCTGATTGAGGCGGTAGCCTACCTCCGCTATCACGAGCACGCCGTCCTGCGGATTGAGCACGAAGTCGACGCCGTTTTGGTCGTCGTCGCCGACCTTCGGGTCGGCGTTGTACACGCCTGCTGCGAGCTGCACCTCTTCGGTTGGCTTGGCGATCGCCCGCAAGCCCCAGGACGCAACCGGATCGGAGGAGAACGACGGTACGTTCAGGGATAGACTGAAGGGGTTTCCGTTCACCCCCGCGCTCACGTAGTTGCCAGAAAGATCTGATGTTGCGAAGTCGTCTCCAGTGCTGAGACGACCGATCGCCAAGCTCAGCCGCTTCTCGAACAGATCCTGCTCGAAGTACATTTGCGCCAGGCGAACCGATTGTCCTTCGAAGACTTG
>JBKPDM010000379.1:0-7893 GCA_046727895.1 Pseudomonadota bacterium
GGCGACCCGGGTCGTCCTCGGCCACCCGGAGGGTTACTTCGAGGCCTTCGCCAATCTCTATCTCGATGCCGCCGAGGCGATCGTCGCGCGCCGGACCGGGCGAACGCCAAACCCCCTCGCCCTCGACTTTCCGACCGTGGAGGATGGTGCGCGCGGGGTCCGCTTCATCGAGGCGGCGGTCGAGTCCAACCGCAGCGGCGGCCGCTGGACCGGCTGTCGACTCGAGCTCTAGGCTGACCCTCAAGGAAGCGTTGTCCGAAGAAGGCGGCGTAGATCGCCGCACCGGTCCCAACCTGGATTTTGCGGAGTCGGCAATGAAGCCTCTCGGCCCTGCGCCAAGCCTGTTGCTCGCTCTGCTGCTGGTCGGCGGCTGCGCCTCGGGCGGCGGGCACCTGGGCGATGAAGAGATGCCGCAGCCCGGGCGCATCATCGTTTACGATTTCGCCGCGAGCCCGGCAGACCTTCCGGCCGATTCCGCGGTCACTGGCCACTACGAGGAGCGCACCACGCCGCAGACCGCCGAGGAAGTCGAGCTTGGTCGCCGGCTCGGCGATCGGCTCGCGGCGCAGCTCGTAAGAGACATCAGGGCAATGGGCCTGGCGGTCGAGCGGGCCGGCAGCGGTCTGCCACCGCAGGCGGGCGATCTCGTGATCCGCGGCGAGTTCGTGTCGATCGACGAAGGCAGCCGCGCGAAGCGCATGCTGATCGGCTTCGGCGCAGGGTCGGCGAACCTCCAGACCCTGGTCGAGGTCTATCAGGTTACCGCGACCGGGCTGCGGCCGCTCGGCTCGCATGAGGTCGAGGCGGGCGGCGGGCGGATGCCGGGCATGCTCGTCCCGGTCTCGCTCGGCGCGGCGTTTGGTAACGTCATGGTCGGCACCGCCCTCGGCGGCGCGAACGTCGGCAAGCAGGTGGTCTTTCCCTCGAGCCTCGAACGTGCGGCCGACCGGACCGCGGACGAGGTCAGCACGGCGCTCTCCGCGGAGTTCGAGAGACGGGGCTGGATCAGGTGCCGGTCCCCGCTCGCGTCCGACCGTCAGCGCGGTCTCGCGTCCCTCTGTACCCTGGTACTACCTCGGTGATTTGCCGGTGGCCGTCGCCTCGCCGGGCCGCCTGGCTCGCCCCACCAGGATTTGTCCCGCGTTGTCTGGCATCGGCGGTGGCACGCTCAATACTAGAAGTTGTTGACAATACTGAAGAGTCATCCTCCAAGTTATGATAAACCGTTTGCGAGTTGCGACGAATTTGCTCAATATGCAGGGCAAGTCGCCGGACAACACGGCAAGGCATCGTTCGCTCGGAGGACAATCATGCACCGTTCGATGGCCATCTTGGCCAGTCTCGGCATACTGTTGGCCAGCATGAGCGGAGCAGGCGCCGAGGTGGCGCGGCCCTCGCCGGAGATCCTGGTCCTCGGCACTCAACCCGCAGCCAAGGCGCCCACGATCCTGCGCGGCTCCGCGGTCGCGCGCCAGCCGGCCCCGGTGGCCGCGCCGGAGGTGATCGGCAGCGAGTGGCAGATTCTGTCCGGCAAACGCCTCTGGCTGGTCGATCGGACGACCGGCGACATTCGCAGCTGCATCAACCAGCAGACCACGCAGGTCGGCCTGAGAGTGGTGCTCTGCACGCCGGGCGACGCCGGCCGCTTCCGCCGGACCTTCGGCCCCGATTTCCAGCCCTGAGGCGCCGCGGCGGGCCGCCCGTCCCTCACGCGCGCGGCCCGGCCATCACCAGAGTCGACCAGAGGCCGATGGTGACCTCGTGTCGCAGGCGGAGGCGGCATCGCCGATGGGCGTCGATCACGCGGCGCGCCTGGCGATCGAGCAGGCCCGAGAGCACCACTATCCCGCCCGGGGCGAGGTGGCGGGCGGTGTCGCGCGCCATGGCGCAGAGCGGATCGGCCAGAATGTTGGCGACGATCAGATCGTAAGGGCCGAAGGTGTGGATCAGCGGGTTGCGGTAGCCTTCGCTCGGCAGGCAGCGGACGCGGTGCTCGACCCGGTTGATGGTCGCGTTGGCGCGGGCGACATCGACCGCAACCAGATCGTTGTCGACCGCGACGACCCGCGCCGGCCAGAGCCTCGCCGCCGCGATCGCGAGAATTCCGGAGCCGCAGCCCAGATCCAGAACCCGCCGGAAGCGGTGACGGCGGGCCAGGCGATCCAACGCCAGCAGGCAGCCCTCGGTCGTCGGATGCTCGCCGGAGCCGAAGGCGAGCCCGGCATCGAGCTGGATCGGCACCAGGCCATCGGGTGGCGGCCCGGTCAGGTGAGCGCCGTGGATCCAGAAGCGGCCGATCGGGTGGGCGGGAAAGCTCTCGGCCATGCGCAGCAGCCAGTCGGTCACCGCGAGCGGCACAACCGTCACCTCGATGCGCGCCAGGCCCGAGCGCTCCGCGAGCGGTGCCAGCCGCGCGGCCAGCGCCTCACCGTCGGGCTCGGCCTCATGCAGCATCTCGACCCGCCATAGCTCGGCGTCGTCGCCATCGGCCGGCCGCTCCTCGAAGGCCGCGACGCTCACGGCATCGTCCTCGAGCGCATCCAGGAACAGCGGCACTGCGGCCGCCGGCACGACGAAGCGGCTCTGCCAGAGCGGCGCGCGCGCCATGCTTTCAGGCCGGCGCGACAAAGCTGTCGATCACCTTCTTGGTGCCCGCCTTGTCGAAGGCGATCTGGAGCTTGTTACCCTCGACCACGAGGACCTGGCCGTAGCCGAACTTCTCGTGGAAAACGCGCTGGCCGACCTCGATCACCTGGCTGCTCCTGGGCAGCTCGGTGGTCAGGACGCGGGCCTGGCCATCGATCAGGGGCGCCTTGCCGGCGGCGCGCATGCGCTGAAAGCCGGGCCCGCGGCCACCCGCGCGCAGATCGTCGAACCAGCCGCTCATCTGCGGCTCGGGCACGCTCTGGCGCTGCAGGAACTCGGTGTGCGCCGCGGGCAGCTCCTCGATGAAACGGGCCGGCAGGCTCGATGCCCACTGATTGTAGACCCGGCGGTTCGCTGCATAGCAGACGGTGAGCACCCGCCGGGCCCGGGTCATGCCGACATAGGCTAGGCGGCGCTCCTCTTCGAGCGCCTTGGCGCCGCCCTCGTCGATCGCCCGCTGGTTCGGAAACACCCCCTCCTCCCAGCCGGGCAGAAAGACGGTGTCGAACTCGAGCCCCTTGGCGCTGTGCAAGGTCATCAGGGTGACCATCTCGCCCGATGGATCCTGAGCGTTGTCCATGACCAGCGCGACGTGCTCGAGGAAGCCCGCGAGGCTCTCGAATTCGGCCAGGGCCCGGACCAGCTCCTTCAGATTCTCGAGCCGCCCGGGCGCCTCGAGCGAGCGATCCTCCTGCCACATCCGGACGTAGCCCGACTCCTCGAGCACGGTCTCGGCCAGCTCGCGCGGCGGCACGCGCGCCGCAAGCTCGCGCCAGCGTTCGAAGTCCTGGAGCAGCTGACCGAGCGTCGTCCGTACCTTGGGGCGCAGCTCGTCGGTGGTGCAGAGGGTGCGACAGCTCGCGATCAGGCCGAGACCGGCATCGCGAGCTGTGCGCCGCAGGAGCTGCAGGGTCGCTTCGCCGAGGCCGCGCTTGGGTAGATTGACGATCCGCTCGAAGGCGAGATCGTCATCCGGCTGATGGACCACGCGCAGATAGGCGATCGCGTCGCGAATCTCGGCCCGCTCGTAGAAGCGCGGCCCGCCGATCACCCGATAGGGCAGGCCGAGATGGATGAACCGCTCCTCGAAGGCGCGGGTCTGATAGCCGGCCCGGACGAGCACCGCGATGTCGTCGAGCTTGCCGCCGCGGCGCTGGTGCGCCTCGATCTCCTCGCCGATGAAGCGGGCCTCCTCCTCGTCGTCCCAGCAGCTCGCGATGCGCACGCGCTCGCCCTGCTCACCCTCGGTCCAGAGGGTCTTGCCGAGGCGCGAGCGGTTGTGCGCGATGAGGCCGGACGCCGCCCCCAGGATATGCCCGGTCGAGCGGTAGTTGCGCTCGAGGCGGACCACCCGCGCGCCCGGAAAATCCTGCTCGAAGCGCAGGATGTTGCCGACTTCGGCGCCGCGCCAGCTGTAGATCGACTGGTCGTCGTCGCCGACGCAGGTGATGTTGCGGTGCGCCTGGGCGAGCAGACGCAGCCAGAGGTATTGAGCGACGTTGGTGTCCTGATACTCGTCGACCAGGATAGCGCGAAAGCGCCCCTGATAATCGGCAAGCAGTTCAGCGTTTTGCGAAAACAGATTGAGGCAGTGAAGGAGCAGATCGCCGAAGTCGCAGGCATTCAGCGTCGCGAGCCGCTCCTGATAGGCGGCGTAGAGCTCGCGCGTGCGACCGAGGGCGAAGTCGCCGATCTCGCTCTCCGGCACAGCAGCCGGCGTCAGGCCGCGATCCTTCAAGCGGCTGACGATCGCCAGCAGGACCCGGGGCGTCCAACGGCGCGGGTCGAGATCGGCGGCCTCGATCACCTGCTTCAGGAGCCGGAGCTGATCGTCGGTGTCGAGGATCGAGAAGTTGGCCTTGAGACCGATCAGCTCGGCGTGACGGCGGAGCAGGCGGGCGCCGAGCGCATGGAAGGTGCCGAGCCAGAGGCCCTCGACGCCGTGACCAAGCAGCGCCGAGACTCGCAGGATCATCTCGCGCGCGGCCTTGTTGGTGAAGGTGACGGCGAGCACCTGATACGGCCGCGCCCGGCCCGTGATCAGGAGGTTGGCGAGGCGTGTGGTGAGCACGCGGGTCTTGCCGGTGCCAGCACCAGCAAGCACCAGAAGCGGCCCGTCCGCGGCCTCGACCGCGGCCCGCTGCTCCGGATTGAGGCCGTCGAGATGAGATGGTGTCGGCGACGACGCCGCTGCCGGCGCCAGCATGTCCGCTCGACTGCTCATGGAACTCCTGTGACGATCCAACGAGGTGGGCACTCGCGGCCGCGAGCGCAACCGAAGCGACGATCCGACGACGGCGCTGCCGCGCGAGCGATCTCTAGCATGCGCAATCCAAGCCGTCCCGTCGAGCCCTCGCGAAGATAGTGCCGACACTACCCTCGCGAACCACCGGGGGCTCACGGACGGCGGCTTCGCGGCGACAGCCGAAGACCCGGCTGCCGTGAACCCGTCGCCAGTCTCTGATCGAACCGGAAGGGCGCGGATGCGACGATTCTGACCTGGACCATGCGCGGATGCGCCGGGTTGACCATGGCATTCCACTCTTTCGGAACGACGAGCGACGGCGCCATCAGGACCAACGTCTCGGCGCTCTCCAGCCAGGCGTCACCGCTCCGCTGATACCAGGTGCGGCCATCCGGTCCTGGCACATCCGCATCGGCTGGTATCTGGTCGGGCTCGACCCTGAGCACGCCGGCGTCGTCCGGAACCTGGATCTCGACCAGCATCAGATTTTCGGGGAGCTTCGCCCTCAGAGTGGGGCCGAAATGAACGAAGATCTCGAGCACGCAGGTCGCAACGTTCGAACTGGCGTAGGCGACGCCACGTCCGCGGCCCGAGTTCCAACGGGCGCCCTGATCGCGGTTGCCGGCGCCATCGAGACTCCTGGCGTGCCGGCGAGGCGCTAGCCGCCAGACGATCAAGGCTCAGCTGTAGTCGCCATAATCGATCCGGCGCAGCACGGTTTCGACCGCGCGGGTGCCCTCGTCGGTGAGCAGCAGGTCCGCCGGCACGCGGTTCCCGAGGGCAGGGTTAGCTTCCGCGAGCCAGGTTTCCGCCACCTCGGGATCCTCGAACACTTCGCCGGCGTAGCCCTTGATTCGGAGCAGTCGCGCCACTTGGTCGGCCTCTTCGCGCGACAGCTTTCGGCCTTCGCGCACCTTGCGAGCAAAGGTCGAGGGCGGGATAAGGCGGTGCACCTCATCGAGGCGCAGCAACTTCTCCCGGATGGCCCGCTTGACCAGGCCGGCCTCAACGCCCTTCAAGATGGCATCATGACTGAACTCGCGCGCGACCTGGGACGGGGTCACGAAGGCACGATGCGTGCCCGAACGCTTGCGCTCCGAAACCACACCCCTGGCCATCGACAGTCATCCACCAAATGGAGCGATCATACTATCATTTGGCAAGAGAGCGGGTCGGCGCAAGACCTCTGTTCGCTCAGGCGACAATTCGGACCGTCGTCTCGCCGAGGCCGGCGATGCGGTAGGTGATGTCGTCGCCGGCCGCGGGGAAGCGGGTCTTGAGGGCGCTCCCGGTGATCACAATCTCGCCCGCCCGCATGCCGCAGCCCCGCGCGGCCAGCAGGTTGGCGAGCCAGGCGAGCGATTCGAACGGGTGGCCCATGGCGGCGCCGGTCACGCCCCGATCGATCGCCTCGCCGTTCCAGAGCAGCTCCACGGGCGTGCGCGCGAGATCGAGATGCCGCCAGTCCTTCACCTCCGGTCCGAGCACGACGCCGCCGCACCAGCATTTGTCGGTCAGGATCGAGGCGGCATCGAGATCGCCGTAGTCGGCGCCGCGGTCCTCGATCAGCTCGAAGGCGGGCATGCAGGCACCGATCGTCGGGGCGACGTTGTCCCGGTGGTAGGGCGCGCCGCCGACCGGGAGGTCGCGGGCCAGCCGCACCGCCAGCTCGAACTCCAGGCCGAGATGCATGTAGTCGGCGAGGCGAATCGTCGCGGGCGAGCGCTGGATCGTGCTCGTGAAAATCCCGCCGCCGGTCGGCTGATCGACGCCGCAGAGCTCCTGGATCGCCTTCGAGGTGAGCGCGATCTTGTGCCCGCCGAGCTCGCCCCAGCCCGCGTCCCGAAACAGCTCGTGGATACGGTCCTGGATGGCGTAAGCCTCGTCGAGCGAGGCCGGCGCCAGATCGCCGCTCAGCCGCTGAAAGCGCGCCCTGCGCCGATGCGCCTCGAAAATGTGCCGGGCAATCCGCTCGACCTTCGCCCGCTCGACCACCGTCTGTCCTCCTCTCTGCCCACCGCGGCCGGCGAGTATCTGCCGGGTCTCGGCAGGTCACAACACCGCCAGCTTCCGCTTGGCGGGGCGGCGAGCCGTGCTAGAACCTTCGCCCGAATAATCCGCAGCGGCGGCAACAGGCTGGCGATGGAGGCAGAGCGATGACGATCGGAGGGCCCCGCCGCGATCGGCGCGGACCGATCCGCGGTCTCCTGATCGCGTTGCTGCTGTCGCTGTCCGCCGCACCTGCACCGGCGCTGGCCGGGCCGCCGCTCGAGCCGAGCGTCGCCGAGATCGAAGGCGGCCCGGGCAGGCCGGGTGGCGCGCTGGAGATGCTGGTCGGCAGCAGCCTGGATACCCGCCTGCTCGTCGTCTACGGCTACGCACGCCTGGTCGGCTACGATCGCAAGCTCAATCTCGAGCCCGACATCCTGAAATCGATCGAGGTCGAGGGCGGGCGCGTCTTCACGATGCGGCTGCGCGCGGGGCACCGCTGGTCGGACGGCGCCCCGTTCACCACCGAGGACTTCCGCTTCTGGTGGGAGGACGTCGCCAATGACAAGCGCCTTTCGCCGACCGGGCCGCCGCGCGAGCTGCTGATCGATGGCGAGGTGCCGCTGGTCCAGATCCTGGACGAGCGCACGGTGCGCTACAGCTGGTCGAAGCCCAATCCGTTCTTTCTGCCGGCGCTGGCCGGGGCGCGGCCGCTGTTCATCTACCGCCCGGCCCACTACCTGAAGCAGTTCCACGAGAAATATGCCGATCCGGCCGAGCTCACGCGCGTGGTCGAGGCCAACCGGGCGCGCGACTGGGCGCAGCTGTTCGGCCGCAAGGACGAGATGTACCGCTTCGACAATCCCGACCTGCCGACCCTCCAGCCCTGGATGATCAAAACCCGCCCGCCGGCGGACCGTTTCGTCGCCGAGCGCAACCCCTACTACCACCGGGTCGACGCCGCGGGCCAGCAGCTGCCCTATATCGACCGCGTCGTCCTCAACGTGGTGGAC
>JBKPDM010000380.1:0-9528 GCA_046727895.1 Pseudomonadota bacterium
GTTCAGGACCGGCGCGCGAACGGCTACCAGCCGCGCGCCGCGCTCGCCGCGGCGCCGGCGCTCGCCGAGGTGTTCGAGGCGATCGGCTCGGGCCGGTTCTCACCCGATGATCGCGGCCGTTTCGCGCCGCTGATCGACCGCCTGCTCGGCGACGACTACTTTATGGTGGTCGCCGACATTGCCGAATACGCCGCGACCCAGCGGGCGGTCGACGAGCAGTTCGGGGATCGCGCCACCTGGTGGCGGCGCGCGGTGTTGAATACGGCCAAGGTCGGCTGGTTTTCCTCGGATCGAACGATCCGAGACTACGCCGGCGAGATCTGGCAGGCGCTGCCGAGCTAGGCATGAGGAGGTCGGGCCTGATACGTTGGCAGCGGCCGTCAGTCGTGACCGCCAACCCTCGAGCGGCACCGCCCGGACGCTTCTGGCCAAGCTGATCCGCCGGCGTCCGGGGCCCATCGATCGATCGCACAGGGAGAGCGACGTCATGAGCAACCCGAACAGCACCGGTCACGGTCTCGCTCGCCACGCCATGGCCTATGTCCTCGCCGGCGGTCGCGGCTCGCGCCTCAAGGAGCTGACCGACAAGCGCGCCAAGCCGGCGGTGTTCTTTGGCGGCAAGAGCCGGATCATCGACTTCGCGCTCTCCAATGCCATCAACTCGGGCATCCGCCGGATCGGCGTCGCCACCCAGTACAAGGCGCACAGCCTGATCCGCCATCTGCAACGCGCCTGGAACTTCTTTCGCCCGGAGCGCAACGAGAGCTTCGACATTCTGCCGGCCTCGCAACGCGTGTCGGAGAGCCAGTGGTATCTCGGCACCGCCGATGCGGTGACCCAGAACATCGACATCATCCAGAGCTACAATCCCGAGTTCATGATCATCCTGGCCGGCGACCACGTCTACAAGATGGACTACGAGCTGATGCTGCAGCAGCACGTCAACACCGGCGCGGACGTGACCGTCGGCTGCATCGAGGTGCCGCGGATGGAGGCGACCGGCTTTGGCGTCATGCACGTCGACGTCAAGGACCGGATCATCCGCTTCCTGGAGAAGCCGGCCGAGCCACCGGGCATGCCGGACAAGCCCGCGATGGCGCTCGCCAGCATGGGCATCTACGTCTTCAACAGCGCCTTGCTGTTCGAGGAGCTGTCGCGCGACGCCGACTGTGCCGACTCGAACCACGACTTCGGCAGGGACATCATCCCGTATCTGGTGAAGAACGGCAAAGCGATCGCGCATCGCTTTCCGGAATCCTGCGTGCGCAGCGGCAGCGAGCCCGAGGCCTACTGGCGCGACGTCGGCACGATCGACGCCTATTGGGAAGCCAACATCGACCTCACCGACTTCATACCGGCCCTCGATCTCTACGATCAGGAATGGCCGATCTGGACCTACGGCCAGATCACGCCGCCGGCCAAGTTCGTGCACGACGAGGACGGGCGGCGCGGCATGGCGACCAGCTCACTGGTCTCGGGCGGCTGCATCATCTCGGGCTGCCGGATCGACAAGTCGCTCCTGTTCACCGGCGTGCACGCCCACTCGTACGGCGAGCTCGAGCACGTCGTGGCGCTCCCCTACGTCCAGATCCACCGCGGCGCGCGGCTGAAGAAGGTGGTCATCGACCGGGGGGTCGAGATCCCCGCGGGCCTCGTGGTCGGGGAGGATCCAGAGCTCGATGCCAAGCGCTTCCGCCGCACCGAGGGCGGGGTCTGCCTGATCACCCAGCCGATGATCGATCAGCTCCCGAGCTGAGCCGGATTGCCCCTTGCGCCCGCCGCATCGCGCACGGTGCCGACCGGCCGCGCCGGCGTTCCGCGCCATCCGCTCGAGAACATGAACCGAGAAAGCCTTTAGCCGAAGATTAACCTCTGCGGCGTTAACGCTTTCTGCGGATGATCCATCCGACCCTGGGAGTCCGTGCCCCCAAAAATGTGGCGCCGGGGATTGCCACGATCTCATGGGCCATCGCATGGGGACACGGTAGCGGCCAGAGGTGACGAAAGGTCAGGCGAGCGGCTCATTCCCATCCGTACGGGGCGGTCAGAGGCTCTGGCTCTTGATCCGCTCGGTGATGGGGCGAGCTGTCATATCCGTCCCGCCAAGTCTTCACCTGTGCGGGTCGCGCCAAGCGCCGCTCCGGGCCACCGAGGCCCGCCCCTTGGCGTTAGGCGCCCGTCATCAACCGGGGGCGCGCAGACCAAGCTCCAAGCGCGAAAGTCGGGATTTTCTGCGCGTAGCTGTTGCCAGGCATAGCCACCGCGCAGCGGCACCTCGTCTACCTCCAGCGGTCGGCAAACCCGGCGGGCGGAGGGACGGGCGGTCAGATCTTCACACGGACCATGTCCGGACCGTAGAGGGCGCCGAGGTGTAAAGTGGCGGGAATTGGTGCGGTCGCGACCTCGAGCCTACCTCCGGCTGTCCGCAAACCCGGCGGGCGGAGGGCTGGCGATCAGCTCTTCACCCGCACCATGTCCGGATCGTAGAGGGCGCTGAGGTGCAAAGCGGCGGGAATGCGCTGGGTCGCGACCTCGAGCCTACCTCCAGCGGTCGGCAAACCCGGCGGGCGGAGGGACGGGCGGTCAGCTCTTCACCCGCACCATGTCCGGATCGTTGAGGGCGCTGAGGTGCAAAGCGGCGGGAATGCGTTGGGTCGCGACCTCGAGCTCGTAGCGCCCGGATCTGAGGTAGTCCAGGTCGACGCCTGCGGGATTGCGGACGTAACCGTAGCCGATCGCCTTGCCGATCGTGTAGCCGAAGCCGCCCGAGGTCAGCCAGCCGACCCGCCGCCCGTCCCGATAGATCGTCTCGCGGCCGAGAAGAACCACCTCGGGGTCGTCGACCGTGAAGCCGCAAAGGCGCTTTGCGAGGCCCTCCTGCTGCTGGCGAAGGAGTGCCTCGCGGCCGAGGAACGGCTGGCCGCCCGCGAGCTTGAGGGCGAAGCGCAGCCCCGCCTCGAGCGGCGTGTGATCGGGGCCGATGTCGGCGCCCCAGGCGCGATAGCCCTTCTCCAGACGCAGCGACTCGATCGCGCGGTAGCCGGCGTGCGCGAGGCCGAGCGGCCGCCCCGCCTCGAGCAACGCATCGTAGACTGTCAGCGCGTACTCGGCCGGGACGTGCAGCTCCCAGCCGAGCTCGCCGACATAGGTGACCCGAAGCGCCCGCACCGGCGCGCCCGCGATCCGGATCTCGCGCCAGCTCGCGAACGGGAAGGCCCCGTTCGAGGCGTCCTCGGTCGTCACCCGTTGCAGCACGTCGCGGGCGCGCGGCCCCATCAGCGGGAGGACCGCGAAGGCCGAGGTCACGTCCAGAAGACACGCATCGGCACCGGCCGGGATGTGGCGCAGGGTCCAGCTGAAATCGTGGGTCGCGAAGCCGGTGCCGGTGACGACGTAGTAAGCATCCTCGGCGAGGCGGGTAACGGTCAGATCGCACTCGATGCCGCCTCGCGCGTTCAGCATCTGGGTGTAGACGACCCGGCCCGGCGGCTGGCTGACATCGTTCGCAGAGATCCAGGCGAGGGCCCGCCCGGCGTCGCGCCCGACGACGATGAATTTGGCGAAGGAGGTCGCATCGAACAGGGCGACCCGCTCGCGGCACGCCCGATGCTCCTCGCCGACCGCAGCGAACCAGTTGGGCCGGCCGAAGCCGTAGCGGTCGCGCGGCTCGTCGATGCCCGGGCGCGCGAACCAGTTCGCCCGCTCCCAGCCGAGCTTCTCGCCGAAGACCGCGCCCGCGGCTTTCAGGCGCTCATAGAGGGGCGAGCGGCGAAGCGGCCGGCCGCTCGCGTGCTCCTCGCCCGGCCAGGCGATGGTGTAGTGCTTGCCGTAGAGCTCGAGGGTGCGCGCCCGGACCCAGCCGTCGTCGCCGTGCGGCGCGCCGAAGCGCCTGATGTCGACCGGCCAGAGGTCCATGGGCGGCTCGCCCGCCACGATCCACTCGGCGAGCGCGCGTCCGGCGCCGCCCGCCGCGGCGATGCCGAAAGCGTTGAAGCCGCAGCCGACGTAGAAGCCTGCGAGCTCCGGCGCCTCGCCGAGTATGAAGTTGCCGTCGGGCGTGAACGACTCGGGGCCGTTGATCAGCTGCTTGACGCCCGCCCGCTCGAGCGCCGGCACGCGCAGCAGAGCCTGCTCCATCAGCGGCTCGAAGTGATCCCAGTCGGGGTCGAGCAGGGCGAAGTGGAAGCCCTCGGGGATGCCGTCGGGCGCCCAGGGGATCGGGTCCGGCTCGTAGCCGCCCATGACCAGCCCGCCGACCTCTTCCTTGAAATAGATCAGCCGGTCGGGATCACGGAGCGTCGGCAGGTCGGGCGTGACGCCCGCGATCGGCTCGGTGATCAGGTACTGGTGCTGCACCGAGGCGAGCGGCACGCGCACCCCGGCGAGGCGCCCCACCGCCCTGGACCATTGGCCGGCGCAGAGGACGACGACCTCAGAGGCGATCTCGCCCTGCCCGGTGACGACGCCCGCGACCCGGCCGTCCTGAGCGCGAAAGCCGGTGACGGCGCAGTGCTCGATGATTCGGACACCGTTCTGGCGGCCGCCCTTGGCGAGCGCCTGGGCGATGTCGGAGGGATTGGCCTGGCCGTCGGTCGGAAGGTAAGCGGCACCGACCAGGTCGAATATGTCCATCAGCGGCCAGAGATCCTTGGCCTCGGTGAGCGAGAGGAGCCGCATCTCGAGACCGAAGCTCTGCGCGGTGGTCGCCTGGCGCTGGAGCTCGATCATCCGATCCGCCGTACAGGCAAGCCGAAGCCCGCCGTTCATCTTCCAGCCGCTCGCCTGGCCGGTCTCGGTCTCCAGGCGTTCGTACAGCTCGACGCTGTGCTTGAGGAGCTGGGTGATGTTGGCATTGGTCCTGAGCTGCCCGACGAGGCCCGCGGCATGCCAGGTCGAGCCGCCGGTCAGCTGCTCGCTCTCGAGCAGCACCACCTCCCGCCAGCCGAGCTTGGCCAGATGATAGGCGACCGAGCAGCCCATGATCCCGCCGCCGACGACCACCGCCCGGGCGTGGGAGGGGAAGTCGCTCACCACAGGCGAACGACCCCATAGCGGTCAAACACGACGTCATTGGAGACCAGAGCGCAGTCTTCCAGAATCGCTTGAGCGATCAGCATGCGGTCGAACGGGTCGCGATGGTGGCCAGGCAGCGCGCCGGCCCGCTGACCGTGGACCACGGTCACCGAAAGTGTCAGGAATCCCTGACTCTGTATGCAACCGGCGACATCGCGTGCGACATCGGCAGCCTCGGGCAGCTTTCCGATCCGGTGTTTGGTCGCGATCTCCCACGCGGTCGCTGCACTAACCAGGACCTCCGACGAGCGGTCGGTGATGCAGTCGAAGGCAGGTTTGGAAAGAAGCCGGTCGCCATCAAGCCACCAGAGAAAAGTGTGGGTATCGAGGAGCGCTCTCACTCACCCTCGCCTTCCCAAAGGCGCAGTTCTTCCTCAGGCAGCGGTTCAAAGAACTCGGGACCAACGTGGGCCCGGCCGCGCATCGCCCCAAACTGACGCTTCGGCTTGGGCGCCTCGATCGGCACGAGGCGGATGACCGGCGTCTTACCGCGGGCGATGATCACTTCCTCGCCGGCCTCGGCGCGCTCGATCAGCTTGGAAAGCTGGGTCTTGGCGGCATGGATCGTTACGGTCGTCATTCCGCGTCCTCCTTAGCTAACCATACTTAGCTAAGGCCGATCGAGGAGACAAGCGCTCCAGCTCGATCTCAGGCGAGGTCTGCGCAGGCCGCTTCGAAACGGCGGAGGTTTTCAGCGGTGTAGGCCTGGTAGTCGAAGTCGACCGAGAGGTGGATCTCGCTGACCATGCTCCACATCGCCTCGCGCAGCAGCGAGGCGCATTTCATGGCGGCGTAGCGGCGACGAAGCTCATCGGTCACCGACGCGTCGAAATAGGCTTCGAGCAGCCCGTCCTCCTGCGGCGGCGCCAGCTCGTTGTTGGAGGCGAGGCCGCCCAGATCGAACAAGGGGCTGTTGAAGCCGCCGTACTCCCAGTCGACCAGCCAGAGGCGGGAGCCGTCGTCGATCAGATTGGCGGCGAGCAGGTCGTTGTGGCCGAAGACCAGCTCGATCGGGCCGATCGCCCTTTCCAGCGCGGCCGCTGCGGTGAGCAGGCGCGGCAGCTCGGGCACCATGCGCGAGCCGTCCTCGCGCAGGCGCGCGGCATAGTCGCGGATCACCTGGAACACCCAGAACATCGGCGCGGGGCCACGAAAATGCCGTGGCAGCTCGAGGTGGCAGGTCCGGACCAGGGGCACGATCCGCTCCAGGATCGCCGGATCGCGCACGTCCGCGGGTGTGAGCGTCCTGCCCTCGATCCAGCGGAACACCATGGCGCCCGGCTCGGCGTACACGACCTCGGGCGCGATGCCGGCGGCATGCGCCGCGCGGGACGCGGCGAGCTCGAAGCGGCGGAGCACGTTGTGGACCTCGAAGTCCTCGCCGATCCGGACCATGAAGCGCTGGCCCTGATCCTCGACCAGGAAGTTGTGATTGCTGATGCCGCCGCCCTGCGGCTCGGGTTGCACCTTGCCCTTCCAGCAGGCGAGCGTCGCGGCCTTCCGTTCGGCCTCGCCGGTCATGTCAGGCGAGCCCCAGGCGGCGCTTGCGGGTCGCGGCCCAGGGCGCGATCAGGCGGTCGGCGATCATCGCAAGGCAGGCGACGCAGACGCCCGCGACCAGGCCGCGCCCGACGTCCGCCTTGGCGAGCGCGATGTAGACCTCCTGGCCGAGGTCGCGGGTACCGACCAGAGCCGTGATCACCAGCATCGAGATCGCCAGCATGATGGTCTGATTGAGGCCGAGCATGATCTCGGGCAGGGCGAGCGGCAGCTGCACCTTGCGCAGGATCTGGCCGCGGGTGCAGCCGGCCGCCCGCGCGGCCTCGATCAGGGACGGGTCGACCTGGCGGATGCCGTGGTCGGTGTAGCGGATCGCCGGCACGATCGCATATGCGATCACCGCCAGCATGGCCGCGAAATCGCCGACCCGGAACAGCATCACGGCCGGGATCAGATAGGCGAAGGCGGGCAAGGTCTGGAGCGTGTCGACGATCGCCTGCACGATGCGATGCGCCCGCTCGCGGCGCGCCGCGAAGACCCCGACCGGCATGCCGATCAGGCAGGCGATCAGCACCGAGAGGCCGCAGAGGTAGACCGTCTCCATCGCGTTCGCCCAATTGCCGGTGAGCGCGATGAACAGCGCGAAGCCGGCGGTCAGCAGGGCGAGACGCAGGCCGCCGAGCTGCCAGCCGGCCAGCCCCGCGGCAGCGACGACCGAGATCCAGGGCAGGCTCAGCAGAAGCCGTTTCAGCGGCACCATCAGGTTGATCAGCAGCCACGACTTGACCGCCTCGATGCTGTCGAAGAAGTGGATGTTGAGCCACTCCATGCCGCGGTTGACGGCATCGCCGGTCGTGACCTGCCACGCCTCGGGATAGGTCTGGACGGTCGGCAGCACCGCCCCGATCAGCCAGGTTGCGGTCAGCAGCGCCAGCGCCAGGAGCAGATAGGGATGCCGGCGCACGAGGCTCGCCTCTTGCTCGACATGTGCCGGCGGCGGGCGGCTCGCGAAGGCCTGGGAGAGGCGATCGAGGGCGATCGCAAGCAGCGTGATCGCGATCGCCGCCTCGAGCCCGGCGCTGAAGTCGAGGCGACGCAGCGCCGCCAGCACGTCGAAGCCGAGCCCGCCCGCCCCGATCATCGAGGCGATGATCACCATGTTGAGCGAAAGCATGATGACCTGGTTGACGCCGATCATCAGCCAGGGGCGGGCGGACGGGATCAGCACCTTCCACATCATCTGGCGGCGCGTGCAACCGGCCATCTGGCCGAAATCCTTGACCTCGGCGGGCACGCGCTGAAGCGCCAGCACCGCGTTCCTGACCATCGGCGGGGTCGCGTAGATGATCGTCGCGACCATCGCGGCGACCGGTGAGAAGCCGAAGAACCAGAGGATCGGCACCAGATAGGCGAACACGGGCACGGTCTGCATCAGATCGAGGAACGGCGTGATCGCCCGCTCGAACGCCGGATGGCGATAGGCGGCGATGCCTACGAACAGGCCCGCCAGCACGCCGAGCGGCACCGCGATCACGATCGAGGCGAGCGTGACCATGGCGCTCTCCCACTGCCCGAACACGGCGAGATAGAGGAAGCAGAGCGCCACCAGGAGGGCGAGGCCGCGGCCCTTGGCGTAGTGCGCCATGAGGGCGAGGATGCCGATCAGGGCGACCCAGGAGATGCGCGGCCAGATCAGGGTCGCGTCCGGCCCGACGCCGTGCAGGAAGCCGGTCGACAACAGACTGCGCGCCCAAAGGAACGGCTGCTCGATCAGCCAGGCGATCGCGCGGGTCAGCTCCTCGAAGGTGAACAGACCGAAGCTCGCGTCGTCGCGCAGCCAGTGCATCAGGCGATTGATCCAGATCTTGAGCGGGATGACCCAGGCATGTGGATACTTGAAGGCCCAGGGCGCGAGGTCGGCCGCGAGGTAGAGGCCGAGCGTCAAGGCGAGCAGGACGAGCCAGGGCAGGCCGCGCGCGCGGAGCCCCGCGGGCGCCGCCACCTCGAGCGGGCGCGCGGCGAGCAGCCTAGCCATCGCGGGCACGGTCCTGTCGGTCGCCCACCAGGACTGCGAGGACGGCTTCGCGCTCGAGCTGACCGAGCACCCGCCCGGCGCGGTCGATGACCGCGAGCGGCCGCGCCGCGTCGATCACCTGCCGGGCAATGGTCTCGATCTTGACCTCGGCCGGAACCTCGCCCGCGAAGCCGTTGGCGCTCGCCGCCGGCCGCATGACGGTGCGCGCCGAGAGCACCTTGGCGCGCGGCACCTCCCTGGTGAACTCGGCGACGTAGTCGGTTGCCGGCCGGGTGACCAGCTCCTCGGGCGTGCCGATCTGGATGACCCTGCCGTCCTGCATGATCGCGATCCGGTCGGCGAGGCGGATCGCTTCGTCGAAGTCATGGGTGATGAAGGCGATGGTCTTCTTGAGGACGCTTTGCAGCCGGAGGAATTCGTCCTGCATCTCGCGCCGGATCAGGGGATCGAGGGCCGAGAACGGCTCGTCCAGGAACCAGATCTCGGGCTCGACGGCGAGCGAGCGCGCGATGCCGACCCGCTGCTGCTGGCCGCCCGAGAGCTCGCGCGGATAGTACTGCTCGCGGCCGGCAAGGCCGACCAGCTCGATCATCTCGCGCGCCCGCGCGTCGCGCCGTGCCCGGTCCTGGCCCTGGATCTCGAGGGGAAAGGCGACGTTGCCGAGCACGGTCAGATGCGGCAGCAGCGCGAAATGCTGAAACACCATCCCCATCTTGTGCCGGCGGATCTCGATGAGTCGTCGCTCGGAGGCCTCGAGCAGGTTCTCGCCCTCGAACAGGATGCGCCCGGCCGAAGGCTCGATCAGGCGCGACATGCAGCGGACCAGGGTCGATTTGCCCGAGCCCGAGAGCCCCATGATGACGAAGATCTCGGCCGCCCGGACCTCCAGCGCGACGTCGCGCACGGCCGCGATCAACCCG
>JBKPDM010000381.1:0-15664 GCA_046727895.1 Pseudomonadota bacterium
CGCGATCCGCTTACCGGCCAACCAGGTCCTGCAACGACGGATCAGCCATTTGCTGACACGGCCGGTCGGCCGGCCACCGAAGAAGCCAATCGTCTCCTTCGCCAGCTTCCACTACCAAGCCAAGGGTTGGACCCAGGCCCGGCGCGTGGTGGCGAAGGTCGAGTGGCACCACGGCGAACTCTGGCCTCGGGTTGGGTTCATCGTGACCAACCTGACCCGGCCCAACCGGCGGGTGGTCAAGTTCTACAACGGGCGTGGCACCGCCGAACAGCACATCAAGGAAGGCAAGAACGCGATCCGCTGGACGCGCCGGTCCTGCCATGCCTTCCGGCACAACGCCGTGCGGCTCCAGCTGCACGCGCTGGCTTACAACCTCGCCAACTTCATGCGCACGCTGGCCCTGCCGGAGGAGGTCGAGCACTGGTCGCTGACGACGCTGCGGGAGAAGCTGGTGAAGATCGGCGCCCGGATCGTGCGCCACGGCCGCTACGTGGTGTTCCAGCTGGCCGAGGTGGCGGTGCCGCGCTCGCTGTTCGCCAGCATCCTGCGGCGGATCGATGACCTGCGGCCACGGCCGCCGCCGCTCGCAGCATGAGGATCGAGAGCGATGAACGATGACAACCCAGCAGGCGACGTGCGGCCATGATCGACCCGGGAACTGCTCACCACTCGCCAAATGCGGGGCGCAGCCCCGAAAAGCTGTGTCTGTGCCACCTCGCGGCTCGCGCCAACCCATGTTCCGGCCCTTTCGGCCTTGCCTGGCGTGCTGGAACGGAGCAAGGTCGCCTTCGGAAGTCGGCATCCGGGGAATCTCGGCCTAAATGTGGTCCGAGCGGCTCTCGCTGATTAAAACCTTCAGCGTCACCCCTGAGCAGCCGGTTGGGCAACGGCAGGGCGTTGCGGAAGCACAGAGGACAGAAAATCTGGAACCGCGCGACCCCTGGACAAAAGGAAGGCTGCCATCGGGCCAACGACGCTTCGGACAGCCGGTCTCGCGGTCATCCGGTCACGCCAGCGAAGCAGGTTAGGGGTGGCGTCGGTCATCGGCGCACCCATCCGAGCGCCAAACAGCTGCGCCATGTAGAAGGCAATATCCGCGAAGGAGTACGTTCTCGTGAGGAACTCTCGGTCCGCCAGGAGCCCGTCGATCTCCTCGTAATAGCGCGCGGCGGCGTGGCGGGCTGCAATCGCCGCGGGGTCTTGCGGGCTGAATTGGAGACCCATCAGCCGAATGATATGGGGAAAGTAGACCTCGTCAGATTTCAGCTCAAGCAAGCGCGCCCGAGCCCTCGCTGCTGGCCCCCGCGGCCATAGTGGCGGTTGGGGCTGTAAGTCCTCGAAGTACTCGAAGATTTGCGTGGAGTCGAAAATTTCCAGGTCGCCATGGATCAAGATCGGCACTTGCTGCTTAGGATTAATCCGGAGCACCTCGGGATGCTTGGGGTCGTATTTTTCTTCGAAGGGAACCATGACCAGCTCGAAGTCCAATCCCTTCTCCAAGGCGGCGATCTCGGTCTTCGCGCCGAACATGCTCAAGGGTCCCGAGAACAGTCGCATTCGGCCGTGGCGTGTTGCGGGCATATCTCTTGCCTTCCTGGGACCTGCCTGAGGTGCGGCGTCTTCGATCACCCGTGCTTCGGACCGGAAAACAGAGCGGTTGTCCGGCTTTGTCAACGTCACCGAAAAGATGGGCATTTTGGTGGCCACTGGCTACCCACAAGATTGGCAAGGCCAAGGCGGTGGACGCGGTGATCGAGCCGCGCGTCGGGGGGAGCACCTGCGACTGGGGTCGGGTGCTGTCCTGGGAAACGCATGCGCGGCTGGTGCTCTCCTGGGAAATCGGCGCAGACTGGAAGCACGGCTTGTCACAGAACGGCGGATAACGCCACCTGCCGCCACTCACCTAGTGCAGGTGAGACAGGATGTTCACGATCCTGCCGAATGGATCGCGCGCGTAAAAGCGCCGAACGCCCCAAGGCTCATCGACAATGTCATAAATGATCTCAAGCTTCGCGGATCTTGCGCGGTGATAGATCTCGTCGACATCATCGACCTCAATCGACAGATCGGGAACGGGGGTCCCCGACCCGCCCTCGCTCGCAACGCTAAGTTGCGGCGCCGCTGATGCCTCGGATGCGAACGTCAAGATCCAGCCTTGATCCATCACGACCTTGAGATCGAGCAACTCTTCGTAGAAGGCGCGGGCACGATCAGGATGGCTGGCCGAGATGTTGGCCACAATGCGTCGAACCGTCATGTGATCTCCGTTGGTCGGGGGGTCCACCTATGGAGATCGTAACCCACGGCCAAACGGAACGGAAGCAGTCGTCCATGGTCGCACAAGCATCCTTCAGGAGGCCCGCTTGGCCTCGCCGTACCCGAAGTGCGCTGCCAGCATCCTGAGCGCAGCAACCAAGATCCCCTGCGCCCGTTCCTGCCCTACCGGCCGCCCGCCCCAGCCTTGGCGGATAGCCCACTCGCGCACGCTGCAGTGTAGGCGAAAGCATCGCGAAGGCAGAGCCGAGCTTGCCCCTCGTTCGCGTCGGCCTCTAGCCCAAATCCGGACGTGATCAGCCCAGCTCGTCCAGCAGGGCCTTGGCGTCCTTGAGGTCGGCGGTATCGAAGCCCTCGGTGAACCAGCCGTAGACCGGCGCGAGCAGGTCGTGCGCTCTCTGCCGCTCACCCTGGTCCGACCACAGCCGTGCAAGGCTGGTCGCTGCGCGCAGTTCCAGGGATTTGGCGCTCTGCGCCTGTGCAATCTCGATCGACCGATGGAAGCAGGCTTCGGCGGCGGCCGCGTCCGGTTCATCCTTGGCGAGGAGCAGCTCGCCGTTCAGCCGCTGCAGCTCGGAGTCCCAGTAGGGCACTCCCGACTTTCGATAGCTCTGGATCGCCTCATCGAGTGCCGACAGCCCTTCATCTACTTGCCCCGCCTTGCCGAGCGCCTCGGCCAGCATCGCGACATAGTAGGGGTGCAACAACCGATCACCCGTTCTCGCCAACACGGACAAGCCATCGCGGATGCGAGAGAGCCCGTGGGCGCTCTGCCCATCCACAGACAGCGTCCAGCCGTGCATGGCCGTTGCCATGCCAATCCAGAGCGGCAACCCATGCTCGATCGCAAGCGCAAGCGTGGCCAGAGCCCGCTCTGCAGTATTCTGAACCTCCCGACAGAACAACGCGATCTCGGCCCGCCAAGCCATCGCCTCGGCGACACTCCCGGCATGAGAGGTAGCCCGAGCCACCCCGATCGCCTGCTCGCCGCGCGCTACCGCCTGATCCGGATATCCGAGCACCCATAGGGTCCGAGCGACATAGCCGAGGCAGGTCTCGCCGGGATCGCCTTCGTAACGCAGCGCGTGGGTTCCATGCTCGTGGACACGGTAGAGAGCGATCCCCTGCTCCAGATGATCACGGGCAGCTTCGAATTCACCGGCCTGGAAAAGGACTAAGCCCATGGCGCGATGTCCCTCGAGCAGATAGTCGCTTTTCTGAGTCCTCTCACCCAGAGTTAAGAGATCCCGAGCCGCTTCACGTGCTGGCGCCAACTCGGCTCGCAGCATGTGGTAGATGCGCAGCCCCTGCAACACGGGCGCCAGATGAGGTGTAGTACCCACGAGGTGACAGAGTTCGCGCGCGCGGGTGTAGACGCGCTCGACCTCGGGATCGCCGTGCTTGGTCGTGACGACCATCGAGCCGAGCATCGTGAGCAAGTCCAGCTCTCGCTCGTGGTCCTCGGCCGTCCCCGGAGAAGTTCGCAACAGTTCTACGCCCCGGCGAAAGTGAGCCGCCGCCTCAGCGTTGGCCGAGCGCTCGGCGGCCAGCCGCCCCGCGACCTGCCAGTAGCCAATCGCCTCCTCGGTCAAGCCGGCCTCAGTACAATGATGCGCCAGGATCTCGGGCTGACTGCTCGCGAGGTCCTGGAAGCGCTCTCGGAGTACGCCCGCGACCTTCGCGTGCAGCTGCTGGCGCCGGCTCCTCAGGAGCGAGTCGTAGGCCACGTCCCGCACCAAAGTGTGTTTGAAGCTGTAGGTCGCGTCGGGCGGTGTGCCGCGGCGGAAAACCAGCTCGGAGGCGACCAGCTGGTCGAGGGCGGAATCTAGTTGATCCTCCGGCCGGTCGGCGATCGCAGCGAGGAGGTCATGGCTGAACTCGCGGCCGATGACGGCGCCGATCTGCGCCACTTCCTTGACCGGGGCGAGGCGGTCGAGACGGGCCATCAGGGAGTCGTGCAAGGTCGTCGGGATCGCGAGCGGTGGCAGGTGGCCGGAAAGCTCGTAGCGGTCGCCTGCGTCCGCGAGCAGGCCGGACTCCGGCACCGTCTTGGTCAGCTCCTCGACGAACAGCGGCACGCCGTCGGTGTGCGCCACGATCTGCTCGACGATCGCCGCCGGCAGCGCCTTGTGGCCGGTGACTCGCGTGACCAGGTCGGCGCCCTGGCGCCGGCCCAGGCGGCTCATGGTCAGCGTGGTCACGTGAGCCTGGCTGGTCCAGGGCGGCTGGAAATCCGGCCGGAAGGTGATCAGCATCAGGACCGGCAACTCCCGGATGCGCTCCACCCAGACGTCCAGGAGCTCGAGCGTCGACGGGTCAATCCAATGCACGTCTTCGTAGAGAGCCAGCACCGGCTGCTGCGTCGCCAGGCCCGCCAGCTGATCGACCAGCGCCTCCAACGTCCGCCGCTTCTGCACCTCCGGCGTCAGCGTCAGCGCCGGATAGCGCTCACTGGTCGGGACCCCGAGCAGCGCCGCGAGCAGGGGCACAACCTCGTCCAGCCGGTCGCTCGACCGGCCGAGCACCACCTCGAGCTTGGCCAGCTGCACTTCAGGCGGGTCATCGCGATCGAGCCGCGCCGCCCGCTCCAACAGCCCGATCACCGGGTAGAGCGCGCTGTTGGTATGATGCGGCGAGCAGAAATGGCTGAGTGGCGTATAGGGCTCATCGCCGAGGCGTTCGCGTAGCGCCCGGATCAGGCGCGACTTGCCGATCCCCGGCTCGCCGGACAACAGCACCACCTGGCCGTCGCCGTCCTTGGCCCAGCCCCAGCGCTCGAGCAAAATGCCGAGCTCATGCTCGCGCCCGACCAGCGGGGTGAGCCGCTCACCGTGCAGCGCCTCGAACCGACCCTCGGCACGCCCCTCGCCTTCCACCCGCCAAGCGGTGAGCGGCTCGGCAAAGCCCTTGAGCCGCTGTGGGCCCAGGTCGCTCAGCTCGAACAGGCCGCCGACGAGCCGGCGGGTCGCCTTGCTGACCACCACGGCGCCCGGCGCCGCGAGCGCCTGCAGGCGTGCCGCGAGGTTCGGCGTCTCGCCGGCCACGGCCTGCTCCTGTGCTGCCCCCACCCCGATCAGCTCGCCCACCACGACCAAGCCCGTGGCGATCCCGACCCGCGCGGCCAGGGGTTCGGCGGTCGGCGTCGCGACCTTGCCGACCGCCTCGACCACCGCGAGCCCGGCGCGCACCGCCCGCTCGGCCTCGTCCTCGTGCGCCCGCGGCCAGCCGAAATAGGCGAGCACGCCATCGCCCATGTACTTCGCGACGTGCCCCTCGAAGCGCGCGATCTCGCCCGCCACGGTGTTCTGATAGGCGCGGATCACCGCGCTCATGTCCTCGGGGTCGAGCCGCGCCGCCAGCTCCGTCGAGCCCACCAGGTCGCAGAACAGCACCGTCAGCTGCCGCCGCTCGGCCTCTGGTCCTGAAGCTGGTGGCGGTGGCGTAGGCCTCGCTTCATCGGCAATATCGGTCACGCCCTCCGCCAGCTCGGCCAGAGGCCGACGCAGAGCCTCCATCGCCCGCAGGAGGATCTTGCGATGACCAAGTGAGGCGACGCCGAGCTTCTCGAGATCGGCCTCACTCAGGTCCGACAGGAGATCGACGTCGACATCGTTGTCCCGGAACGCCTGCGCGTATCGCTCCAGCCCCAGCTCCCGCAGCCAAGCCGCGATGTCCACGGCGTCCCTCATGCGGTGGTGATCGCGTAAAAAGCTACCAGAGTGGCGGATCGCAGGCCATCAATCCCTTCGCGCGCCACCACCCTATGACGCTTCGGCTGCTCTTCGATCCGGAAGCAGTCGTGCAATGTCCCACAAGCATGCTTCAGGAGGCCCGCTTCGCTTCGCCGTACCCGAAGTGCGAGACCAGTATCCCCAGCACAGCAATCAGCGTGCCCTGCGCCTGCTCCTGGCGCACGGGCCTGCCGCCCCAGCCCTGTCGGACCGCCCACTCGCGCACGCTCCGCTGCAGGCCGACGACGTGCCATACGCACGAGCCGGCTGCCCACTGCCTCCTTCCGAAACGTTCCCGCGCCAGCTTCGAAAGGTCCGGTTCGCGATCGCATTGCGGATGCCAACGGCCATTATGCGCGGGTCCGTCAAATTCCAATGTTCAGTCAGTTCGACATCGCTTTCGTGAGCGGTTTCATCCATCGCGTTGACCAACAGGCTCGGATGGATCGCTACGGTGATGCGGTGCGTCGGCCCTGCCCATTTCAGCTCATCGATCGTACCCCGAGGCAGGATGAAGGTCGTGCCAGGATTCGCACCAAACTGGAGCGCCTTGCCGCGTGTCAGCACCTCGTATTTGACCGACCCACGCAACACCACGTGTAGGAAGTTCGCGACGTGCTCGTGTCGCGGTATAACGCACGCTGGATGGAGTAGTCCTCGACAGCAAGCCCCAGCGCACTGCAGCACTCGACAAGTCGGATGAGCATGCAGGAATGGCTCGACTCGCCCTTCACGCATCACCTCGACCCCTGGAAGGACAAGGGGAGCACCCGTTGAATACGATCGAGCCGTGTTGTGCGGGCGTCGTGAGGCACTCTCCGATCGTCGAACGGAGGAGAGGCCAGCAACGGGATATGCCCAGTCTACCTGATAGTTCTATCGAGGATCGCCGCCTTCCCGCGGCAAACCGCTCCGAAGACCGTCATCGCGTTGTCATCGTCGGCGGCGGATTCGGCGGCCTGGAGGCGGTCACTGGCCTTGCCGGGTCAACGGTGGCCATCACGCTGATTGACCAGCGCAACTACCACCTTTTTCAGCCGCTGCTCTATCAGGTCGCGACCGCGTCACTGGCGACCTCAGAGATTGCCTGGCCAATCCGCTACCTTGTGCGTGGGCGCCGTGAGGTGACAACCGTGCTTGCCACAGTGGTCGGCGTGGACGCGAACGCGCGCCACGTTCTGATCGATAACGGTCGCGCCTTGCCTTATGATACGCTCATTCTCGCGACCGGGACGCGTCACGCCTATTTCGGCCATGACGAATGGGCGGCATTCGCGCCAGGTCTGAAAAACCTGGAGGACGCCACCACCTTGCGCCGGCGTATCCTGCTCGCCTTCGAGCGAGCGGAAAACGAGACTGACGCTCAACGGCGCGCCGCGCTGCTGACCTTCGTCATCGTCGGCGCTGGTCCGACCGGCGTGGAGCTGGCCGGTACAATCGCGGAGTTGGCCCGGGGCACGTTGCGGCCGGACTTCCGCAACATCGACACCCGTGTAAGCGGCGGCGCAACAATCCCTCAGGTGTAGCGGTCGGATAGTCTGGCTGCGGCGGCGCAAAAATGCGTCACCAGGCTAAGCCTTTCGGCCCGTATCAGGGCGGAAGGCGGAGGGATGAAAGGCGTGGATCTGTATGCGCGGGTTCGGCGAGCGGTTTATGTGGAGGGGATGAGCCAACGTGGTGCGGCCCGGTATTTCGGGATCGACCCGCGCACCGTGGCCAAGATGATGCGATTTTCGGTGCCGCCAGGATATCGGCGAAGCCGACCGCCGGCCCGGCCGAAGCTCGACCCGTTCACCGAGATCATCGATCAGATTCTGGACGACGATGCATCGATGCCGGCCAAGCAGCGGCATACAGCAAAGCGGTTCTTCGAGCGGCTGCGTGACGAGCACGGCTACGGGGCGGCGGCCTGCTCGCTTACCGTGAGCTCGACGATGCCCTCAGTTTCACCGAGATCGCGATCATCACGAAGCTTCTCGATGCCGACGCGGCAAGAACGCACACCACACGCTGGGCGGGCTGTTTCGGCAATCGGCGTTCCGCTCGGTGACCACGATCAGCTTGCGGCTCTTGCCCGCGGGGTCGGCCATCAGCGGGTGCTCGAGGATGCTCCGCGGCTCGTTCCACTTGGTGTCGGTGCCCGAGCGTCGAAGGGAATCGGGGTCACAACGGTCGGCGTTCTGGCTCAGCGATGGACTCGCCGCTGCCGGGAGTCGGCCGAGAGAATCCGCCAGTTCTATGAGGAGATCGGGATTCCTGCCGATTCGTTCGCGCGGGCGATCGCCTTCGCAATCAGCCAGCCGGAAGACGTGGACGTCAACGAGATCCTGTTCCGGCCCACGCGCCAGGAGCTGTAAGCTCCCTCTCGCTTAGGCCGAGATCCCGTGACCGCCCCGCATCTTCAAAGGTCGCGGTAGAGGTCCGCCGCATTCTCGTAGGTGAAGCGAAGGGGGACCGATCCTTCCACCATCCAGATTTTGACCGTCTCTCCGGCCATCATCCGACAGGCACCATCGGTATCGCTGACAGCACCGCCGTAAAGCCGATTGGCAAGATTGAGAATCGCGGTCTGGTGCATCGCGACATTTCCGCTTCCGCAGGCGTCCTTGATGAGGATGACACGAAAGCCCAGCCCGATCGCATCCTTCACCGTTGCGGCGATACAAGCCTCGGTCCAGACCCCGGCGATGAACACCCACTCGACGCCGCGCGCCGTGAGCAGCATACCGAGATCGCCTTGGGCAAACGTGCTCTCGTCCGTCTTGATCAGGAGAATCTCGTCACCGGCCGGCCCGACCTCGGAGCAGATGGCCGACAGCGGATCGTTTACGTCGCTGAATGCGGACGAGCCGTCCGGCATCACCGGATGGAATGGCTTCGCCGGCTGGGCGCAGAGATCGACGACATAGGCGGAGTGGAAGACCGGAATGCCTGCCGCGCGCGCCGTCTGCTGCAGGCGCTGGACGTTGCCGATGATCGCGTCGAACCCTTCGACGAGGTAACGACTATCCTTCCGGTGCTCCTCCTGAAGGTCGATGAAGAGCGCCGCCGCCTTGCTTGCATCGATGGACAGAGCGGCCTTCATTCAAGAATGCCCATCAAGGAATTCGTCTTCGTAGGGGAAACGTGAGAGGAGCTCGGTGCCCGTCTCGGTGATCAAGACTTCGTCTTCGAGCTTGACGCCCTCACGGCCACCTTTCTCGCCGATGTAGCTTTCGACGCTGACCACCATGCCCGCGACGAGGTGGCCTTCCGTGCCATAGGTTTCATAGTCCATGGCATGCGCGATGAACGGCGTTTCGCCATGCATGCCCACGCCATGCATGACAGACGTGTAGCGCTGCTCGACGAAACGCTCGGGTATCTTCCATGCCTTTTCCGCGATCTCGCGGAACGCCATGCCGGGCTTGACGACGCCGATGTTGTGCTGGACCTGGTCGTAGGCCATGCGATAGAGCAACTTCTGATAGTCGGTGGGCTTGCCCGGACCGCAATGGAAAGTGCGGGAAAAATCCGAGTAATAGCCGTAGCAACCGATGGTATCGGTATCGAGCGCAATCAGCTCGCCCGGCCTGACCTTCCGCCCGCTCGCCTCGCTGAACCACGGATTCGTGCGCTGGCCGGAGGTGAGCAGCCTCGTCTCGATGAACTCGCCGCCCTGGCGGATCACCTCGTGGTACATGATGGCGAAAAGCTCGGTTTCCGAGACCCCCGGCTTAATCGCTTCGCGCACCGCCGCAACCGCCGCCTCCGCACCCGCCATCGAGACCTGGAGGCACTTGATCTCCTCGGCCGTCTTCACTGCGCGAACAGTGAGAATCTCGCCTTGGCAATCCTCGACAATGCAGCCCCGCTTCTCGAGCGCGAGTGCGTGCAGGTGGTTACAGCGGTCGAGCCCGATCTTCGTCGATCCGCCGCCATGAGATTTCAACAGATCGGCGATCTCGTCCGCGAAGACACCGGCGGTCTCGTCGTCGCGGTTTGAAACCGAAGACCAGACGAGCTTGGAAGGCCGCGCCTCGTCCACCGTGTCGAGCACCATCGAGACGTGGTAACTCTGCGGATACTCGAAGAGGACGATCGGCCCTTCCGTCGGAATGAAGAAGTATCGGGTCGAGTTGCGGAGGAAGTAGCCGAACATGTTGCGCGACCCGGTCGCGTAGCGCTGGTTGTAGGGGTCGAACAAGACCACCGCGCCGTAGCCGGCTTCAGCCATCCAGTCCCGCAACTTCTTGAGACGGCCCTTCCGCAATGCACCTGTGTCGATAAAGGATGGTTCTGTATCCGACAGCCACATACCGCCGGCCGGGTCCGCTGCGGCCGGATGGCGCATTCGGCCCGCGAAATCAACGTCTTCAACACCGTCGGGATCGAAAACCACTATGCTCATCCGGTGCCTCCTCGCTGAAACTTCGGCTGCACGATGTTGCGCTTCTGAATGCTATCAATCGCTTCCGAAACCTTCATGTTCCCTCTCTTCTTGAACCAGAACCAACCCTCTCCTTCTGCCCTTGGGGGCAGTGTACCGCATTTATGGAATGGACGCCTACCTTTAGGCCACAGTTGAGGGTACCTGAATGGTTGGCGTAGCCGATTGTTCGGGTGCCAAGGTCATCGACGGCGACACCAACGTTGTGGCCGATCAGCTCGTCAGGCTGCACGGCATCGACGCCCCCGAACTAGACCGGACCTTCCGGTGGCGGGGCCAGCAGATAGCGTGCGGCACGATGTCGTTGGCCGCCCTCGAGGCCCTCATAGTCGAGGTCAAGGTGCGCTGCGAGGTGGTCGAGCGGAATCGACACGGCCACCTGGGGTGCAAGCTTCCCGCGGCGTCCTTAGAGAAGGAGCCGGGCCGGCGCAACGAGGCGCTCAACTGCCGAGTCTATGCCCCGGCCGCGATCTATGGCCTCGACCGGTTCGAGGAACGCCACTGGCGGCGCATGGAGGAGGCGTTGGCGCGGATACCGGATGATCAGCGTGACGGCGAACCGCCGGGGCAGCACTCGGTGCCGGTGCGCCCGCTGGTCCGGCACGTGATCCACAGCGGCTATATGGCGCGTTGAGCTTGGCTTGGCCGTGCCTCCTCTTCATGCGGCTGTGCCATGAGCGATCGCGTGGCGCGGCTCATACAAGCCGAGATCGCCGCCGCCCGGCAGACGGATCGAGGTGAGGAGGCCCCACCCTTCGTCGATAACTGGGCTGCACTCGATACCCTTCTTGCCCAACCGGTCCACCTCTGCCTCGACGTCATCGCACATGAGATACAGCTCATGCTTGCCGTCGCTCTCGGCCGGATGAAAGGCGAGCTCCGACGGTGGCATCGCGAAGATCAGCCATCCATCTCCCGCATCGACGGATGGGAAGCCGAGAACATCGCGAAAGAACGCGCGATCGGCGGCCGCATCGCGGCTGTAGATGATCGCATGCATCCCGGTGATCATGGCTGTCTCCCTGCATGAGGCTTCGGCGCGGCGTGTTGAACGAAGTGCCCCTGGTCCAGCGACGGTCAAGAGGTGGTGATCAGGCTGACCCGCCGGCTGCCGAAAGTGATGCGTTGACATGGCGATTGTAGCCGAGCTGGAGGCCCGACGCGAGGCGCCGAAGGCGCAGCGGGACAGCGCCGTCGCACGCGTCTCCTACGACGGCCGGTCCGTCGAGTACCGGGGCACGGCTGAGATCGCGCGGGCGACCGCCGAGCTCGAGCGCGAGCTGCAGGCGCTCGAAGGCAAGGCGCCGGTGCGCCAGATCCGGATCTACACCTCGAAGGGTCTCTGAACTTGAACCTGGTCCAGCGCATCGCCGGAGCAGCACGGCTCCTGGCGACGGGTAAGCTCGCGCTCAGCACGGGCTTCGAGGGCGCCCAGAGGCAACGCCGCCTGCTCGCTTCGGACTCTGCTCGCCTGCTGCGCCGCCATGGGCGTACCCTACACCAACATCACGGGCGACCTGCGCCAGGCCAACTACTCAAGCCTGCGCGAGGGCAAGCTCGAGTTCCGCCGCCGCATGGAGCAGTTCCAGCACGGCACGCTGGTGTTCCAGCTGTGCCGCCCGGTCTGGCAGCGCTGGCTCCGGGATGCGGTGCTCGCGCGGGCGCTCGACCTCCCCGGCTTCGCCTCTGATCCGGCCCGATACCTCGCGGGCAAATGGATTCCGCCGAAGTGGGACTCGGTCGATCCGCTCAAGGATCGCAAGGCCCAGATCGAGGCGATCGATGCCGGCCTCAAGTCCCGCTCCAACGTCATCGAAAACGAGGGGCTCCGTGTCGCTGATCGAAGGGCGAGCCACGGCGTTCGAACGCTGCAACATCTGGCGCTGATCAGGAACCTGTCGCGGGCAGGGTGATCCGGACGACCAGGCCGCCGCCGGGACGATCGTCGAGGGCGATCTCACCGCCGTGGCGATGGACGATGGTCCGAGCGACGGCCAGACCGAGGCCGGTGCCACCGGTCGCCCGGGAGCGCGACGGGTCCAGGCGGAAGAACGGCTGGAACACCTGCTCGCGCGCCGCGGCCGGGATGCCCGGGCCCCGATCTTCGATGGTCAGCCGGATCGTATCGCGCTCAGTTTGGAGCCCGACCTCGGCCGCGCGCCCATATTTCACCGCGTTATCAATCAGGTTGGTGAGCGCGCGCCGAAGCGCCACCGGACGACAAGCAAAGCGCAGCCGATCCGGCCCAAAGTATTGGACCGGGTGGCCGGCATCGGCCAAGTCGTCGCAGAGCGAGCGTAGCAGGGCGGCGAGATCGACGTCCTCGCGCGCCTCGCCGGCACTGTCGTCGCGAGCGAAGGCCAGGGTCTCGTCGAGCATGATCGCCATGGCGTCCAGATCGCCGATCGCCTTGCCTTGCTGCTCGGCGTCGTCGATCAGTTCCGCGCGCAGCCGCAGACGGGTCAGTACCGTGCGCAGATCGTGGGCGACGGCAGCGAGCATGCGCGTGCGGTCGTCGACCAGGCGCTGAATGCGCTCCTGCATTTGATTAAAGGCCCGTGCCGCCTGGACGATCTCGCTCGGCCCCACCTCGGCCATGGGCGGGGCGCTCACATCGGTGCCGAGCCGACCTGCGGCCTGGACGAAGCGGCCGAGCGGCACGGTCACCCGCCGCGCCGCCCAGATCGCGAGCAGCGCGATCCCGCCGGTCAGCACGGAGAGGCCGACACCGAAGCGTAGCGGCCAGAGCGAGCCCAGCGCCTCGCGGTCAACAGTCACGGTCAGCCAGCTGCCGTCGGCAAGCTGTAGCCACGCAGCGACCTCCTCGGCCGGGCTATCGTCGATCACGATCGCCGCCGGCCCAAGATCGCCGAGCGCCTGCTGGAGATCCCTCGACAGATGTCGGCTCAGCCAATCCGTCGCGGCCTCGGCCGGCGGCTGCGCGGTTGGCGACCATTGCGCGCCGAGCGGCGGCCTTGCGACACGCGCGAGCAGCTCAGGTCGGCGCTCGGCCGGGACGCTCCCCGCGATCGCCGCGACCGTCGCCACCCGACCGACCAGGCGCGGATAGCGCAGATGGTCGTCGCCGAACGGACCGCCGATCGAGGCGACGCCGATGCTCGCAACAAGCGTCAGGAACAGGCCGCCGATCAGGACCAGGGTAATGCGGCCCGCGATGCTGCGCGGCGCGAGGCGCATTACGACCGCCTCACGGGTTGGGCCAGCATGTAACCGCCACCGCGCACCGTCTTGATCAGCTTCGGGTTCTGGGGATCGATCTCGATCTTGCGTCTGAGACGCGACAGCTGGACGTCGATGCTGCGATCGAACGGCAGGGCGTCGCGCCCTTTGGTGAGATCGAGCAACTGATCGCGACTTAGCACCCGCTCGGGCCGCTCGACGAACGCCAAGAGCAGGTCGAACTCGCCGCTGGTGAGCGGCACCAGCACCCCGTCCGGATCACGCAGCTCGCGCTGCGCGGCGGCCAGGCGCCAGCCGGCGAAGGTCAACGTGCCCTCCGAGGTTTCACGCCCGCCGCCGGCGGTCCGGCGCAACACCGCCTTGATTCGGGCGAGCAGCTCGCGCGGATTGAATGGCTTGGTGACGTAGTCGTCTGCACCGATCTCGAGACCGACGATCCGATCCGTGTCCTCGGTGACCGCGGTCAGCATGATCACCGGCAAGGACGAGGTCGCACGAAGGTGGCCGCAAAGGGACAGGCCGTCTTCGCCGGGGAGCATCAGGTCGAGCACCACCAGGTCGAACCGCCCTCCCTCGAGGGCGCGCGCCATCGCCCGGCCGTCGGCAACGGTCTCGACGCGCAGGCCATGCTTGCGCAAGAAGCGCGCCAGCAGATCGCGGATCTCACGGTCGTCGTCGACGATCAGAACTTTCGGGACGTCCACCATGGCACGATTGTAAAGGGTGCGCGTCGCATCATCCGAAGAAGGGAATTGTAACAGTCGGTTACAGATCCCGCTTCTGTCATCGCCTGTTACCAAGTCCAGCCTCGGCCGACATCATCACGTTACAGCGGCTGGCTAGATCCATCGATCGAAACCCACGGCAGAGCCCACCACCATGCGAGGAGATCGACGATGGACGACACCCACACCACGACCGGATCGGGCGCCGAGAGCGGCGAGCCGGACCATGACGATGGCGGAGAGGGGCGCTGTGCCCGTTCGCGTTGGCGCGGCCTCAAGACCTCCCATATCGCGCTTCTGGGCGCGGCGCTCGCCATCGGCACCGCGCTCCTGATCACCGGTCTCGGGGCCGCGGACGATAGAGCGAGCTTGCTCAGTAACGGCAGGCAGGGCCAGTCCGTGCTTGCCGGGTGGCACCACGGTTGGCGGGACGGGGGTCACGGCAGATTCGCCGAGTTCCTGTGCAGCGATGCCCGCGATGAGATCCTCGAGGACCGGCTGGCGCTCGTCGAGAGCTTCGTCGACTTCACCGACGCGCAGAAGCCGGCCTGGCAACAGCTGACCGCCGCGATCCGTGCCGGCAGCGCCAAAGTCGGTAAGGCCTGCGCGGAGCTCGAGGCGACAGATACGACCGCGCCCGCCCACTTGGCACGGGTCGAGCTGATGTTGCGCACCGGGCTCGACATTGTCGAGGGGGTGCGGCCCGCATTCGAGCAGTTCTATGCGGTGCTCGACGACGACCAGAAGGCCGCGCTCGACAAGCTCGTGAGCCGACACCATCGGCACTGAGCCAGCTTGGCTGGCAGGTCATCCTCCGCCGGCCAAATTGACTTCAAGCTCACTTCGACTTCTAGCGCGCCCGAATTCCAGCCATGGAGCGCTGAGGAGAGACCCTCATGGACACCACCGACCACCAAGTCGCCGCACCACAGCTGTCCGGGGCCTCGATCGCCGGCAGCCTGGTGGCCTTCGCCTGGAAGGCGACTGGCGTCCTCCGCGAGGCCCGCGCGGTGGATGGCCAGGCGGGAAGGCAGGCTGCGGGCGCGGCCCCCGGTTCGCCGGCGCCGGCGAAGGGCGTTGCCGGTGTCGTGACGCGGTTTGTGGGGTGGATCGCTGCCTCGATTGCCGACGAGCTGAGCATCCGCCGCAACACGCGGCAGCTGAGGGCCATGGGCGATGGCATCCTCGACCTCGGGGAGCAGGACCATCAGGTGCTGCATGAGATGGCGGCAATCGGGGGCACCGATTACTTGGCCATGCCGCTCGAGTATGGCGACGGCTCGGTCCAAGGCCTGAGTCTGGTG
>JBKPDM010000382.1:0-9206 GCA_046727895.1 Pseudomonadota bacterium
CGCCAGCACGGGGCTGCTGTTCACCGGCCGCTTCGGCCTGGCCCTGATCACGATCGGCGCGACCGTCATGGCGATCCGGGCGATGCGCCGCCACCATGGCGGCCTCGGCAGCTTCGGTTCACCGGGCGGCAGCGCGCAAAGCTCCCAAGTCGCCACCGATACGCTGCGCATGCAGCTCGATCACAGGAGCGGCGCGCTCGAGGGCGAGGTGCTGCGCGGCCGCTTCATCGGGCGATCTCTGGACTCGCTGGGTCTCTCGGATCTGCTCGAGCTGCTGGCGGACTGTCAGCGCGAAGATCCACCCTCGGTGGCACTCCTCGAAACCTACCTCGACCGTCGCGAGCCGGACTGGCGCGCGCACCTCGGCGGCGGCGCGGCCCCGGGTGGCGATCAGGCCGGCGGAGCGCGCCCGTCCGGCGCCATGGACGAGGCGACCGCCTGGTCGATTCTCGGCCTCGCGCCGGGCGCGAGCGCGGACGAGATCAAGGCCGCGCATCGCCGCCTGATGACCAAGCTGCATCCCGACCATGGCGGCTCGAGCTATCTGGCGGCGCAGCTCAACCAGGCGAAGGACTACCTCCTGAGCCGCCACCGCTGAGCGCCGCGACCCGAGGTCTCACCCGATCGCCCTCATCCAATCACGCAGCGCTGTTGAACTGTTAAGCCTCGCGCCGCTATGACATGGGGTGCGGTGCCCGCATTCACTCGGGGTCCGGAACACGGGATACTGGTCAAGCGTTGGCGACGTTGAGTTCTTCTGGACGAACCACACCGAGGGGGATCCCGTGATCCGAAAGGCCGTCTTTCCGGTTGCTGGCTTGGGCACGCGCATGCTTCCGGCCACGAAGGCGATCCCCAAGGAAATGCTGCCGGTGGTCGACAAGCCGATCATCCAGTACGCCTTTGAGGAAGCCCGGGCCGCCGGAATCGAGCATTTCATCTTCGTCACCGGCCGCGGCAAGAGCGTGATCGAGGATCACTTCGACCACGCCTACGAACTCGACGATGCGCTGGTCAAGAAGGGCAAGCTCGCGGAGCGGGATTCGATCGCCGCCTGGGTGCCGCGACCGGGCGAGCTCAGCTACACCCGCCAGCAGGTGCCGCTCGGTCTCGGCCACGCTGTCTGGTGCGCCCGCCACCTGGTCGGCGATGAGCCGTTCGCGGTCGTCCTGGTCGACGATCTGATCCTCGCAGAGGTGCCCTGCCTCAGGCAGATGGTCGACGCCCACGCGGAGACCGGCGGCAACATCGTCGCCGTCGAGGAAGTCGCGAGAGAACACACCAATCGCTATGGCGTGCTCGACCCGGCTGCGGACGACGGCCGGCTGGTCGACGTCAAGGGTCTGGTCGAGAAGCCCGAGCCGGCCGAAGCGCCCTCGCGCCTTGCGGTCATCGGGCGGTACATCCTGGTCCCGGAGGTGTTCGAGCATCTCGCGCTGCAGCAGAAGGGGGCGGGCGGTGAAATTCAGCTGACCGATGCCATGGCCAAGATGATCGGGCACAGCCCCTTCCACGGGCTACGCTTCGCCGGGCGCCGCTTCGACTGTGGCTCGAGGCTCGGCTATCTCGAGGCGATCGTCGCCTGCGCGCTCGAACGCGGCGACCTCGGTGTCGGCGTCCGGAGGATCTTCGAACGCTATCGTTGATGCCACCGCGGCGGTCCCGAGGGCCGCGCGGATGGCCGAAATCCTGGAGGTTCCATGCATATTGCGATGATCGGCACCGGCTACGTCGGTCTGGTCTCGGCGGCCTGCTTCGCCGAGTTCGGCGTCGACGTCACCGCCGTCGACAACGACCGGGACAAGATCGAGCGCCTGCAGAAGGGCCAGATCCCGATCTACGAACCCGGGCTCGACGATCTGGTCGAGCGCCACACGAGCGCCGGTCGGCTCACTTTCACGAGCGATCTGCAGAGCGCGCTCGCCGACATCGATGCGGTGTTCATCGCGGTCGGCACGCCGTCCCGGCGCGGCGACGGTCACGCCGATCTCACCTATCTGTTCGCCGCGGCCGAGGAGATCGCCCAGAAGCTGACCCATGACACGGTCGTCGTGACCAAGTCGACGGTGCCGGTCGGCACCGGGCGGCGACTGCAGCAGCTGTTCGCGCGGCTGCGCCCCGATCTCACGATCGAGGTGGCGTCGAACCCGGAGTTTCTGCGCGAGGGCTCGGCGATCGAGGACTTCATGCGCCCCGACCGCGTCGTGGTCGGCGTCGAGGGCGCCGAGGCGCGCAGGATGCTCGAGCTTCTCTATCGGCCACTCAATCTGACCCAGACGCCGATCCTGTTCACCTCGCTCGAGACCGCCGAGCTGATCAAGTACGCCACCAACAGCTTTCTCGCCACCAAGGTCACCTTCATCAACGAGATGGCCGATCTCTGCGAGCGGGTCGGCGCCGATGTCAGGGCGGTGGCGCGGGGGCTCGGGCTCGATCGCCGGATCGGCAGCAAGTTCCTGCATCCGGGGCCGGGCTTCGGCGGCTCCTGCTTCCCCAAGGACACGACCGCGCTGCTCAGGATCGCCGAGGAGGCCAACACCCCGCTGCGCATCGTCGAGAGCGTGGTCGCCGTCAACGAGGGGCGAAAGCGCAACATGATCCGCCGGATCATCCAGGCCTGCGGCGGATCGGTCCGCGGCCAGACGCTGGCGATCCTCGGCGTGACCTTCAAGCCCAACACCGACGATGTCCGCGACAGCCCGAGCCTGGTGATCATTCCCGCCCTGCAGGCCGAAGGCGCGGTGATCCGGGCGCACGATCCCGAGGGCATGGCGAGCGCCGCGCCCGAGCTACCCGAGGTGATCTGGTGCGACGATCCCTACGCCGCCATGGACGGCGCCGACGCGATGGTCGTCCTGACCGAATGGAACGTCTTCCGCGGGCTCGACCTGGACCGGGTCCGGGATCTGCTGCGGCGGCCGATCGTGATCGACCTGCGCAACATCTACGAGCCGAACGACATGGTCAGCGCCGGCTTCGCCTACACCAGCATCGGCCGGCCCATTCTCAGCTCGGGCGCCGACCGCGAGAGGAAGAGCGCATGAGCAGGGCCGCCGCCAAGTCGGCCCGCTCGCGCGGGCATCTCTTCCACCCGACCATCCTGCGCGAGTACGACATCCGCGGCATCGTCGGCGAGACGCTGACGGCGGCCGACGCCGGTGCGTTGGGACGGGCCTATGCGACCATCCTGCGCGCGGCCGGCGGGCGGCGGGTTTGCCTCGGCTTCGACGGCCGGCTGAGCTCGCCCGAGCTCGCCGAGGCGTTGGGCGACGGTCTTTGCACGGGCGGCGTCGAGGTGCTCGCGATCGGCCGCGGACCGACGCCGATGCTGTATTTCGCGGTCCATCATCTGAACGCCGACGGTGGCATCCAGGTGACCGGCTCGCACAATCCGCCGAGCCACAACGGCTTCAAGATGATGCTCGGCAAGGCCTCGTTCTACGGCGAGCGGATCCAGGAGCTCGGCCGGATCGCCGCCGAAGGCGCCTATGCTGCCGGGAGCGGCCGCGTCCTCGAGAGCCCGGTGTTCGAAGCCTACGTCGAGCGGCTGCTCCGGGACTATCCCGGCGGCGGGCGCGAGCTGACGGTCGTCTGGGACGCCGGCAACGGCGCGACCGGCGAGGTCCTGAGTGCGCTTACCGCACGCTTGCCCGGATGCCACAGCCTGTTGTTCGCGGAGATCGACGGCCGGTTCCCCAATCACCACCCCGACCCGACGGTGCCCGAGAACCTGCGCGACCTGATCGCCACGGTCCGGACGGGCGGCGCCGAGCTCGGCATCGCCTTCGATGGCGACGGCGATCGGATCGGCCTGGTCGATGGCCGCGGCCGGATCATGTTCGGCGACCAGCTGATGCAGATCCTGGCCACCGAGGTGCTGGCGCGGCGGCCGGGCGCGCCGATCATCGCCGACGTCAAGGCGAGCCAGGCGCTGTTCGACGAGATCGGGCGCCTCGGCGGCAAGCCGGTCATGTACAAGACCGGCCACTCCCTGATGAAGGCGGCCATGGCCGAGATGCAGGCACCGCTTGCGGGCGAGATGTCGGGCCACATCTTCTACGCCGATGGCTTCTACGGCCACGACGACGCGCTCTACGTCGCGATCCGGCTGCTCGCCATTCTGGCGGGGAGCGATCCGAGCCTTGCCGAGCTGCGCGACCGCATGGCGCCGATGGTCAACACGCCCGAGCTCCGCTTCGACTGTCCCGACGAGCAGAAGTTCGCCGTGATCGATCAGGTCAGGGCGCGCCTCGAGGCGGACGGCGCCGAGGTCAACGCGATCGATGGCGTCCGCGTCAAGACCGTCGACGGCTGGTGGCTGCTGCGCGCCTCGAACACCCAGGCGGTCCTGGTCGCCCGCGCCGAGGCCAGCGACACGGCCGGGCTCGAGCGGCTGAAGCAGCAGATCGCCGGCAACCTGCGCGCGGTCGGGGTCGAGCCGCCCGCTTTCTGAGCCCCGCCGTCAGGGCCGATCAGGTTCAGCAGCGCCAGCGGAGCCCGGGCGTGTGCACCGGCGCATCCCAGTGCCCGATGAGCTCGTCGTCGAGCCGGGTGAGCGTGAGCGAGCAGCCGGCCATCTCGAGCGAGGTCGTGTAGTTGCCGACCAGCGAGCGGGCGACAACGAGGCCGCGGGCCGTGCTTTGCGCCGCCGCCGCCCGGTACATCAGATAGAGCTCCATGAGCGGCGTGCCGCCGAAGCCGTTGACCAGGAGCAGGACCGGATCGCCCGCCCTCGGCTCGATTGCATGGCAGATCGCGCCGATCATCTCCTCGGCGATGGCATTGGCGCTCGCGAGCTTGACCCGCTTGCGCCCCGGCTCGCCATGGATGCCGACCCCCATCTCCATCTCGTCCTCGCCGATCCGGAAGGTCGGCGTGCCGGCCGCCGGCACCGTGCAGCTGGTGAGCGCCACGCCCATCGAGCCGGTCGCTCGGTTGACCCGATCGCCGAGCGCCTGGCAGGCGGCGAGATCGGCGCCCGCCTCGGCCGCAGCACCAACCATCTTCTCGACGATCACCGTCCCGGCGACGCCGCGCCGCCCCGTGGTATAGGTCGAGCCCTCGACCGCGACGTCATCGTTGGTCAGCACGGTCGCGTGCGCGCCGCTCACCATCTCCGCCGCCATCTCGAAGTTCATGATGTCGCCCGAATAATTCTTGACGATGAACAGGATGCCGGCGCCGCCGCCCACCGCCTCGGCCGCGGCCAGCATCTGATCCGGCGTGGGCGAGGTGAACACCTGGCCGGGGCAGGCCGCATCGAGCATGCCGCGGCCGACGAAGCCCGCGTGCAGCGGCTCGTGCCCCGAGCCGCCGCCCGAGATCAGGGCGACCTTGCCCCGCACCGGGGCGGCCGCGCGGGCGACGTAAGTGGGCGATTGCGCCAGCCTGACGAGGTCGCCGTGCGCCGCCGCGAAGCCCTCGAGGCTCTCGCTCAGGACATCCTCGACCGCATTGATCAGCTTCTTCATGGCCGCTCCTCCTCCCTCGGCGCGCCGTCCGTCCCTTCGGCCACTCTCTTAGCCCGATCGGGCCGCCTTGAGAACCAAGCGATCCCCACCAACCTTGTCGGGGCCGTACGCGCGGCGCCCTTGTTTGCCGACCGACCAGCGATCAGGTTGCAGGTCCTGGCCGGTCGGGAACCGCGAGCCTTCGCGAACCAGACCGCAGGCTCACCCTGGGGCGCTGCCCAGACCCCGCCTTCTCGAGCGGCCCGTAGTGGGAGAAACGTCATGAGCCTGATCGATACCCGTCGTCACCAGATGTTCCCAGTGCTCGACGTCGCGCAGATCGAGACGGCGAAGCGCTTCGCGAGCGGTGCGCGGCGCCGTTTCGCGCCCGGCGAAATCGTTTACGACGTCGGCGAGCGCTCCGCACCCGCCTGGCTCGTGCTCGAGGGTACTATCGAGGTGGTGCGCCGGGACGGCCTCAACCACGAGGCGGCCGTCACCACACTCGGTGCAGGCCAGATCAGCGGCGAGGTCGGCCAGCTTGCCGGCCGCGCCGCGCTGGCCGCGGGCCGCGCGGGCCCGGAGGGTTGCACCGCTCTGCCGTTCGATGCCGCCCATCTGCGCGCGCTCGTGGTCAGCTCGGCGGAGGTCGGCGAGGTGATCATGCGCGCCTTCATCCTGCGCCGCGTCGGGCTCATCCAGGAGGGTGGCGCCGGCTCGGTGCTGGTCGGCCGGCCGGAAGCGCCGGACCTCGTCCGCCTGCAGGGCTTCCTCGCCCGCAACGGCTACCCGTGCACCGTTCTGGACGCTTCGGCTGAGGGGGAAGGGCGCGCCCTCGTGGAGCGCCTTGGCGTCCAGCCCGAGGACCTGCCGCTGATGGTCTGCCCGAACGGCACCGTGCTGAAGCGGCCGACCGACGCCGAGGCCGGGGCCTGCCTCGGCATCACGCCCGACCTCGATCCCGATATCCTGTACGACATCGCCGTGGTCGGGGCCGGCCCGGCCGGGCTCGCCACCGCGGTCTACGCCGCTTCCGAGGGGCTCTCCGTGCTCGTCCTCGACCAGCAGGCCTTCGGCGGCCAGGCCGGGGCGTCGGCCCGGATCGAGAACTATCTGGGCTTCCCCACCGGCATCTCCGGCCAGGCCCTGGCCGGGCGCGCATTCAACCAGGCGCTGAAATTTGGCGCCGAGATCGCCATTCCCCTCGAGGTCGCGCGGCTCGATTGCGGCGGCGCCGCGCGGCGCGCCGGCGATCCGCTCCGCCTGGAGCTCACCGACGGTCGCGCCGTGCGGGCGCGTACCGTGGTCGTCGCCTCAGGTGCCCGCTATCGCCGCCCGGACATCCCGAACCTTGCGACCTTCGAGGGTGCTGGCGTCTCCTACTGGGCATCGCCCGTGGAAGCGAAGCTCTGCGAGGGCGAGGAGGTGGCGCTGATCGGCGGCGGCAACTCGGCCGGCCAGGCCGTCGTGTTCCTGGCGCCCAGGGTCAAGCGCCTGCACCTGATCGTGCGCAGGGCCGGGCTCGAGGCGACGATGTCGCGCTATCTGATCGACCGCATCGCTGCCCTTCCGAACGTCGAGCTGCATGTCGGCAAGGAAGTGGTCGCGCTGGAGGGCGACCGGGCCGATGGTCTCACGGCGGCGGTGTTCCGGGAGCGGACGAGCGGCGCCACGCGCCGCTGCGCGCTCCGCCACCTCTTCCTGTTCATCGGCGCCGACCCCAATGCCGGCTGGCTTCAGAACCGCGCCGAGGTGGACGCCAAGGGCTTCGTCCTGACCGGCCTCGACCTCCCGCCCGGCAGGAGCGCGTCCGGCCGCCCGACGCTGCCGCTCGAGACCAGCTTCCCGGGCGTGTTCGCGATCGGCGACGTGCGCGCGGGCTCGACCAAACGGGTCGCGGCCGCGGTCGGCGAAGGTGCTGCGGTCGTGGCCCAGATCCACACCGCCCTCGCCCTCCAGCGCGAGCACGCCTGACCGGCTCCGGCCATCAACCCCGCATTGCGGTCAGGCACAAGCGTAGCGGGTCAAAGCAGATCAAGAAACTGGCGCGGCGTCACCATCTGGATGCTGCCGTGGAACCCGAGCGCAAGGAGGTGGCGATCGCCGGTGACGAGATAGTCCGCCCGCGCCTTGACCGCGGTTGCCACGATCACGTCGTCCTTCGGGTCGAGCGGCACGACCCGGAGCCCCGGCAGATCGCCGACCACGTCACCCGTCAGCGTAATCATCTCCGTGAACCGGTCGACGTCCGCGTCGGCATAGTTCGGATAGTAACGACGAATCCGCCGACTCTTCTGGCGAAGCGAACGCGTGGTCTCCGCGATGATCTCACGGGAGATGCAGAGCACGAACCTGCTGCGCTCGGCGGCGCGAAGTACTTGAGCAGATGTGCCGCGAGGCGTAAGGAAGGCACTGATCAGCACGGAGCTGTCGAGCACCGCTCTACGCATCCCCGTGCCGAAGCGTTTCGACCTCCTCGAAGATCATCCGCTCCTCATCCTCCGGGCTCATCTTCGAAGGCTCGCGCCATTTCGGCGTATCGATGATCCGCCGGATCTCGGCCCAGGCCCGCTTCCGTTCGGCCTCAGTGACCCGCTTGAGCAGCAAACCGCCTTCGACCACCTCCGCCTCGAGGTCGTCGCCCTCGACGATCTCGAGCTGCCGCCGGAGCGCGGCAGGCAGCGTGATCTTCCCGGCCCGGCCGACCTTGACGAGCGCCATCTCGCGTCCCTTCCTTGCCACCATCACCGCAAGATCGGCCTCCCGTCCGCCGAAGGCAATGGCGCCCAGGGACCTTGCCGGAGCGTCGGAGGCCGGCACTCAGAGGAGGTCGAGGAACTCCTCCACCGTGAGGCCCGCCTGCTTGATGATGCCTCTGAGCGTCCCGGCCGGCACCGGTGGACGGCGACGACCACGCGCACGCCTGGTCTCGACGAGTGTCGGAGCACGTGGTGACTGCCTTTCACGTGATGCACGTAGAATCCGCCCCGAGGGCGGCGCATCACTGACTCCGGGCATCAACCCGCATCACGGGCCGTGCCGCAGCGCCGGCGGCCGCTTTCCAGCCGCACCGCCGAACAGAACGGGAAACCGGCCCCTACTGGTCGCGCGCACCGCACAGGCCGCGGCCGCCCCTAACCGCCGACCTTGGGCCGGGCACGGATTCCTACGGTCGCATGGACCTTCCGAACAAAGCATGAACGAGCTATCGTTAAGATTCGCTTAACGCCGCAACGATCTGTCCAGCCTCGACCTCCCCGAGCCTGGCGGGCAGCGTTATCTTTCCCAGCCCCGCCAATCCTGACGAGCGCCATCTCGCGTGCCTTCGTTGCCATCGTCACAGAGCAAGATTCCCCCTGTCGAAGGCGACCGCGGACCGCAGGGCATCACTTGGTCAGGCCGGCGAGCCCGGCGATCAGGAACGAGGCGAGTACGTAGCCCATGAGCTTGTGGAACGCGAAGTAGTACTTCGCCACGCCATCCAGTAAGACCTGGTAGTGGGGCTCGTACAGCTGGATGATCGGAAGTAGGAGATCGAAGCTGTAAAAGGCAAGTGCCGCCAGGTAACTGAAGATTTTCATGCCGCCTGCCGTCGCCCAGGTTATCGGCACCGCGATGGCCCGCGGGGCGCCGCAACCGAGCAGCACGAGCGTTCCGACCACGACGAAAAAGAGCGCCCACCAAAGCGAGCGGAAATACCGCAGGCCGTAGCCGTAGCCGATCGTCCACTTGAGGAGCCATAGGCCGAACCAGCGC
>JBKPDM010000383.1:0-3466 GCA_046727895.1 Pseudomonadota bacterium
CGCGGCCCGGTCGGCATCATGATGTGGGCGTAGGGTGTGCCCTTCCACATCACATAGGGCCCGCCGGAATTGGGATCCGTCGAAATGCCCTCGAGCATCGCAGGGTCAGACACCAGAATCATGACATGCGGACCCTCAGTGACCCACTGGTTGTCCGCGGTTGGCGCCGTGGCGAAGGGATCGATGTTGCTCGCGCCGTCCTCTGGCGGGTCGCCCGCCAGCATGTAGGCCAAGCCGAAATGCGCCGGCTTGTAGTCTTTCTTTTGCGCCATGTAGGCTTCGTTCCAGGCCAGCCACTCGGCATCGGCGCACATCGCCGCGGTCAGCCCGCCCTCATAGGGGAAACAGGTGTACTTACCGCTGCCCTGCCGCAGGAGATTGCCCTTGTTGTCCATGACCGTTGCCGTTTCGGCCACGGCCGGTGGCGCGGCGCTCAACGCGTTCTTGATCAACGCTTCCTTGTCCTGCGCCATGGCGAGGCTGGCGCCAAAGGAGCCGAGAGTGACAACGGCGATGCCCGTGCCGAGGCGGCCGAGCGTGCTCTGATCGAATAGGCTCATGGTAGCCTCCGTTATGCATTGCCGGTGGTATGATTTTTGGCGCCCCGAGGAACTGGTTGAAGGCATTTTAGCAGCCTTTCCTTCGCCGCCTTTGTGAACTGTTTCACAGGTGGAGGCCGAACTGACCGAGGATATAGGCGCAAGCTCCCGATGACCCTGATCGCCGTGCTCAGGGATGGCTCAGTCGGAGCATTGTGCTCCGAACAGCTGCTGCAGTGCGGGGACGACCCGCTCGGCCCAGGAGGCGATCGCGTGATGCCCGCCCGGCGTCTGGATCAGGGCCGGCTGTCGTCCGCCGTTGGTTGTCGCGGTTCCGGCCATCGAGGTGAACCAGGCCAGATCGGCGCTGCCGATCGGGCCGTCGTCGAAATCGATCAGAAAGGCCGAGCGGCCGGCCGGGTCGGCCAACGACCAAGCCGCGGCCAGATGGTCGGCCAGCGGCGGGTCAGCGAGCGGCGGCGAGAACGCCAGCACCAGGCCGAAGCTCTCGGGGTGGGCGAGGCCAATCTGGAGCGCGCTGATGGCGCCCAGCGACGCACCGCCGATCCCCCGGCAGCGCGGCTCGGCGACGGTTCGGAAGCGATGGTCGGTCGCCGCGACGACCGTCTCGGCGACGAAGTCGCCGTATTGCGCGCCGCGCCCTTCGGCCGAACCACGCCAGGGAACCGGCGCAAGATCGCGGCTGCGCAGCCCGTCGTCGGAGGCGATGCCGACCACGATCATCGGCGGCAGACGGCGATCGGCGATGGCCCGATCGAGCTGAGCATCGAGGCGCCAGCTGCCGTACCACGCCTCGCGCCGGGCGATCTCGGCCGCAACGTCCGGCTCGAGGTCCGCGGCGACCGGGTTCCAGTCGAACAGGTCCTGACCGTCGTTGAAATAGAATGCCGGGTAGCGCCTGCCCGTCGCGCAATCGTAGCCGGGCGGCAGGTAGACCAGGATCCGCTTCGAGCCTTCGAGCGACGGCGCCAAGAGCGAGAAGGTTTCGAATCGGTGTGCCGTGCCGGGACAGGCGTTGGCCGGAGCCGCCGTCGCTGACGTCCAGCCAATAACCAGGCTTACGAACAGCACGGCCGCCAGAGAGATCGACCGCGTCGCGCGAACCGCCGCCAGCCGGGCCCGGGACGCGGTGATCGTGGCTGAGCCCTCCATCGCAATGCGGATCGTTTGACCGAGAGTTCCCAGGGCCGCGCCGCGGCGCGCAGGCTGCACGACGCGAGGGCTGAAGGCAACCGAGTCCTGCCCGGCGTGTTCTGCACCGGGAAGCGAGATCGCAACGACGATCTCGACTATCGTCCCGAGCGTCAGCGGCTGGCTGAGCCGAGCCTTTGCGCGGGCACGTGCTTGCGCCATGTCATCAGAAGCGAGACACTCAGAAAGAGAGAGCCGAAACGCAAACGTCCCTGGCGGAGGATCGAGCGATGACGGCAAGCATTGTTCAAGAACTCCAGGCCCAGCTGCCGGTTGGGCTCCAGCCCTACCTGCTGGAAGGTCGCAACGTGGGCCTCGGGATCGTCCACGAGGTCAACGGCTTCTGCACGGTCGGCGCCGGCAATCTGGCGCCGCGCGAGCCCAACGCCCAGATCGCCCGAATGGTGGCCGAGACCGACGGCTTGGCCCGCCGATTCGTCGAGGCCAGACGGCCGATCCTCGCCTTCCTCGACACCCACGAGCCCGACAAGCCGGAGCCGCCCTACCCGCCGCACTGCATTCGCGGCAGCGGCGAGGAGAACCACGTGCCGGAGCTGCTCTGGCTCGACGACTGCAGCCAGGTGACCAACCTGCGCACCGACTGCATCAACTGCTTCGTTGGCGCGACCGAAGCGAGCTATGTCGGAGGCGGGCACGGCCAGTACCACAACAAGATCATCGACTGGGTCAACGCCCACCGGCTCGACAGCATCGTGACCGTCGGCATCTGCACCGACATCTGCGTGCTCGACTTCGTGGCGACCATGTTGTCGGTGCGCAATCACGGTCTCACGCCGACGCTGAAAGACGTGGTGGTCTACGAGCCCGGCTGCTCCACCTATGATCTGTCGCTCGCCGCGACCAAGGAGCTGGGATTGCCCCCGACCGCCGCGCACCCGCAGGCCCCGGCCCACCACATCGGGCTGTACGTCATGGCCTCGCGCGGCGCGCTGCTGGCGTCCGAGCTGAGCTGAAAGGCCCGCCGCTGCCGCCGGGCGCCGCGCCGGGCCAGCCGAGCTACTTCTTCTTTTTCGCCGCGTGCTGGGGTTTGCCCTTGCGCTTGGTCGAAGCCATGTCCTCGAGTTCGCTTTCGGTCATCGAGTCGACCATCTCCCTCGATGCGCCCTTGAGGTTCGACCTGGGTATCTCGCCGCGCTTGGCGGCGAGCGCCGCGCCCGCGGCTTTCTGCTGCGCTTGCGATTTCGCCGGCATCTCGCTCCTCCAATGGCAATCGATCGCAGGAGGAACGGTCATCGCCCGAGATTCGTTCCTAGGCCCGCTATCCGCCATCTGCTCGATGGCTGGCTACGAGGATCCGATCAAAAAGGGGGGCGCGAGCGCGCGCCAGACGCATGTCCCGTCTCGGCAACGGCTTCGACAAGCTCGCCCAATGGACGGCCCGCCACGCCGGCCGCCCGGCGACGTTCGCTTTCGCGCTCGCGGTGATCGTGGTCTGGGGGGTGAGCGGGCCGATCTTCCAATGGTCGGACACCTGGCAGCTGATCATCAATACCGGCACCACGATCGTCACCTTCCTCATGGTGTTCCTCATCCAGAACACCCAAAACCGCGACACGGAGGCACTTCAGCTCAAGCTCGATGAACTCATCCGGGTCAACGAGAAAGCGCGCAACCGCCTGCTCCGGCTCGAGGAGCTGACCGAAGAGGAAATGGAGCATATCAAGACGACGTTCACGGGCCTCGCGCAATCCAGC
>JBKPDM010000384.1:0-11524 GCA_046727895.1 Pseudomonadota bacterium
GCCGTCGCGGCACCGGACACCACCCCCACCACCGCGGCCGCGGCGGGCAACCAGCTCATGCGCATCATTGGCCTCCCCTCGATCAGCGAGCGCCCGTTCAAGGGCGCCGATGGCCCGACGATAGGCGGAAGGGATCGCGGCACGCAAGAAGCGATCGAAGCCGCGCTGCCCGAGGATGCGGACCTTGCCGATCGGGTATAAGACGAGGCGGCGGGCGGAAGGAGGCCTCGCGAGATGCAGATCGATATCGCCCTCGACGTCCGGAGCGGCGTCGCCGAGGGGCCATTCTGGGACGCCGACGATGGCGCCCTCTGGTGGGTCGACATCACGAGCAAGGAGGTGCTGCGCTGGCGGCCCGGGAGCGAGGCGCCGCGCCGCTGGCCGATGCCGGACTTCCCTTCGGCCGTGGTGCTGCGGCGGCGCTCGGGTGCCCTCGTGGCGCTGCGCGACGGGCTCTACTTCATGGAGCTCGAGAGCGGCCGGCTCGAGTGCTTCTGTCGCCCCGAGGCCGAGCGGCCGGACAACCGCACCAACGAGGGCAAGTGCGATGCTCTCGGCCACTTCTGGCTCGGCACGATGCAGAACAATCTCCGCCCCGACGGCTCGGGCATGGAGATGACGGCGAGTACGGGCGCACTCTACTGCGTACGCCCCGACGGCAGCAGCACGCGCGAGGTCGACGGCGTCGGCCTCTCCAACACGATCGCCTGGTCGGCGGACGGCGGGACCTTCTACTTCGGCGACACGCTCGCCAACGTGATCTGGGCCTTCGACTGCGATCTCGCGTCCGGACGGCTCGCGAACCGGCGCGTGTTCAGCGACGAGAAGCTGCCGGGCTCTTGCGACGGCTCGGCGATCGACGCCGATGGTTACCTCTGGAACGCGCGCTTTGCTGGCGGCGCCGTCGTCCGCTTCGCGCCCGATGGCCGGGTCGAGAGGATCGTCGAGCTGCCGGTCACCAATCCGACCTCCTGCTGCTTCGGCGGCGCCGGCCTCAGGACCCTCTACGTCACCTCGGCGCGGTTCGCGCTCAGCGACCAGCAGCTCAGGCGGAACCCGAAGGAGGGGGCGCTCCTCGCGCTCCATCCGGACGTCGCCGGCACGCCCTCGCATCGCTTCGCGGGCTGAGGCGAGCGGCGGCGCACCGGGCGAGCATCGGGCCGAGCGGAGCGAGGATGTGGCCAGCCTTCTCGAGATCGAAGATCTGCGGGTCGAGTTCCGGACCTCCGCGGGCCTGGTCAAGGCCGTCGACGGCATCTCCTATGCGGTCGAGGAGGGCGAGACGGTCGCCGTGGTCGGCGAATCGGGCTGCGGCAAGTCGGTGAGCGCCCTCGCCGTGATGGGCCTCGTGCCGTGCCCGCCCGGCCAGGTCGCCGGCAGCATCCGCTTCCTCGGCCGTGACCTGCTGACCCTCAGCGAGGACGCGCTCCGCGACATCCGCGGCCCGGAGATCGCCATGGTCTTTCAGGAGCCGATGACCTCGCTCAACCCGGTGCTGAGCATCGGCACGCAGCTCGAGGAGGGCATGCGCCGGCACCAGGGCCTCTCGAAGCGCGCGGCGGGCGAGCGCGCCGTCGAGCTGCTCGGCATGGTCGGGATCTCCGAGCCGCAGCGTCGCCTCAGGCAGTATCCGCACCATTTCAGCGGCGGCATGCGCCAGCGGGTGATGATCGCGGTGGCACTCAGCTGCAACCCCAAGCTGATCATCGCGGACGAGCCCACGACCGCGCTCGACGTCACCATCCAGGCGCAGATCCTGGAGCTCATGCGGGATCTGACCCAGCGTCTCGGCGTCGCGCTGGTCATCATCACCCACAACCTCGGCGTGGTCGCCCGCTACGCCAATCGCGTCAACGTGATGTATGCCGGCAGGATCGTCGAGACCGCGCCGACCCGGCAGATCTATGGCGAGCCCCGCCATCCCTATACGATCGGGCTGCTCAACTCGGTGCCGCGCATGGACCGGCGCCGCGGCGAACGGCTGATCCCGATCAGGGGCCAGCCGCCCGATCTCGCCCGGCTCGATCACGCCTGCTCCTACCGTCCGCGCTGCGCCTGGGCCATCCCCCGCTGCGCCGAGGCCTTCCCACCGCTGGAGCCGGTCGAGCCGGGCCACCGCTCGGCCTGCTTTCGCAAGCACGAATTGCACGATGAAGAGTGATCAAAACAACGCGACGCCGTTCACCGCTGATCCGCAGCTACTCCGGGACCCCTGCTTGGCGAAGGCCGTCCAGGTAATGGTTCAGGGCCGCAGCGTCCGTGTAGAGGTGTCCGTCGCGCACCAATGAGACCGAGAAATCGGGCCGCAGGGCGAGGCACTCCTCGAGCACGCGCCGGGCCTCGTCGCGCTCCCCGAGGAAGCCGAGACCCGCGAGAAGGGCGGCGTAGCGCGACCACTGGAAGCCCTGCTGCTGCAGCGCTTTGCGCGCCCATTCGACCGCTCTCCGGTAGTCCCGCATCACCAGATAGGCCTCGGCCAGGCGGACCATGAAAGACCCCATGTGCTGATCGCGCGGCTGAGGCGGATCGCCCGTTCGAGATGCTCGATCGCCTGCTCGGGCTGGCCGCGAAACTCCGCGGCGGCGCCGAGGCCATAGTGGGCCCAGGCGAGGCTGGGATTGAGCTCGATGGCCAGCTTCAGATCGGGGACCGCCAGGACGTGCTCACGCCTGACGATCCGCGCTTTTCCCATCGCGCAGTGGGCAGCGGCGTCCTCGGGGTCCAGTTCCACCGCACGGCGAGCGGCTTCGAGAGCCTTGCTGCGGTTCTCCGTCGCTGATGCCGCCAGACCGAGCACGACCTCGTAGTAATAGGCGTCGACCAGTCCCGCGCAGGCCGCGCTCAGGCCAGGGTCCAGGGAAAGCGCGGTCGCGAACAGACGGCGCGCTTCTGCCAGGTCGTCTCTGGTTCGCTGGTAGAGATGCCACATCCCACGCTGATAGGCTTCCCAGGCGTTCAGGTTCTCCGATTTCTTGGAGGTGGCGTGCTGTTGCTCCGCCTTGCCGAGCTCCGGGGCGATGGCGGCGACAATGGCTCCGGTGATCTCGTCCTGAACCGCGAAGATGTCCTCCAACACCCGGTCGTAGCGTCCGGCCCAGATCTGATTGCCCGATCCGGCATCGATCAACTGCGCGCCAACGCGAACCCGGTTGCCCGCCTTACGAACGCTGCCATCCAGGACGTAGCGAACGCCGAGTTGCCTGCTCACCCGCTTCAGGTCGATCCCTTGGCCTTTGTAGGTGAAGCTGGAATTGCGGGCGATCACCGTGAGCCAACGGTGTCGCGACAGGGCAGTGATGATGTCCTCGGCGACCCCGTCGGCGAAGTATTCCTGGTCTGCATCGCCGCTCAGGTTCTTGAATGCGAGCACGGCGATCGCCGGTCTTTCGCCCTTCGCGCCGGTCACCGAGTCGTGGCCCCCGGACGTCGCCGGCCCGACTGTCACTAAATCGTCCGGTCGCAAGGTGTAGGCGTCTACCGGTCGGGCGATGTTCTTGACACTCTGCGGGCCGATGCCCTGGAAAGCGTAGCTGATCTTGCCGCGAACCTGCTCGTGGACGCCGCCCGAGATGCAGATGCCCCCCGGCTCCGCCAGGGCCTCCAATCGAGCGGCGATGTTGACCCCGTCGCCGTAGATGTCCTCGCCCTCGGTGATCACGTCGCCCAGGTTGATACCGATGCGGAAAAGAAGGCGCGCGTTCTCGTCGCGGTCGCTTTCCCGCCGGCAGATGCGTTCTTGCCAGGCGTGGGCGCACTCCACGGCGTCGACGACGCTCGCGAACTCGACCAGCAGGCCGTCGCCCATCAGCTTCACGACGCGACCACGGTGCTCGGCGATGAGCGGCTGCAGCACCTCCTCGCGCGCGGCTTTCAGCCGGCTCAGCGTTGCCGCTTCGTCCTCGCCCATGAGGCGGGAGTAGCCGACCACGTCGGCGACCAGTATGGCGGCGAGGCGACGTTCCACGACTGACCTCCGCTTTGGAAGAACGGTAGCGAAGTACGTCGTGGGAATCCAGTTTGGGCCACGTGATGTGGCCCATGACCGCTGATCTGCACCGGACGCAGCGTCCTCTCGAAATCCGCCAGCGCCAGCCGCTGGCCGAACTTCAGGCTGCCGCCGACAGGACCGGCTCGGCCCGGTGCAACAGGTGCTCGACGATCGCGCTGTTCACCGCCTCGCGATGACTGAGGGGCAGCATGTGGCCGGCCCCGGCAATGGTGCGAAGGCGCGCCGCCGGGAGCGTCGTGGCGAGCAGCTCGGCGATCCGCCGGGTCGTCGCGGGTGATCGCTCGCCGCGCAGAACCAAGGTGGGCGCCCGGATCCGCCGATAGGCCTCGAGCAGAGTGTTCTCGGCGATCGTCGCGCGGAATTCGAGGATGATCTTCGTGATGTCGCGGCAGAACGCGCTCTGCCGCTCCTCGGGCAGGCGCGTCCAGCTGCCGGGGCCGTTCCAGTAGTCGACAAAGCGCGCCATCCCGCGCCGGTAGTCGCCGCTCAGTCCGGCGCTCAACACCGCATCGGCGAGGGCGCGGATCTCCTCGTACAGCCCGGCGTCGGGACCCGATACCTGACGCAGCAGGTGAAACGCGACCGGCTCGATCAGGGTGAAGCTCCGGAGCCGCTCGGGCCGATCGAGCGCGAGGCGCAGCGCGACCGCGCCGCCATAGGAATGGCCGACCAGATGCACCGGTCCGCGGCAACGCGCGATCAGTGCGGCCACGGGCTCCGCCTCGGCCGCAAGCGTGATCGGGCCGCAGCCGCTCCAGGGATCGCTCGCGCCGTAGCCGTAGAGATCGGGCGCGATGACGCAAAAGCGCTGCTGCAGCTGCTCGCCGAGCGCCAGCCACTGGCCGCCCGAGCTGGCACTGCAGTGCAAGAGGACGACCGGCTCGCCCGCTCCGGTTGCGAAATGCGCTAGCTTCGCACCGTTCACCGTCATCGTTGGCATGCGAGTGGTTCCCGCGCTGATGATCGTCGGGTTGCATTGGAGCGGATCGCTGTTTCGCTTTGATGTCATCGGGCCCGGTTTGTGGTTTCATTTGTTTCAGTTGCCGGAGATCGGCTTGTTCCAGTGCCCTGCCGGATGGTATCGGCGCCGCGCGGCGACGATGGCCGCGCCCTGCCTTCGTCTGAACCATCGGTTGATTGCTTCGGTGTGCCTGGTAAGGTGAGCGACCAGAAGAACCGGCGGTCACAAAAACTGGGAGACAGCAATGCTAAGGAACCGCTTCGCCAGCCTGACCGAGCAGCAGAAGGCGGAGATCGTGCAGGATCTCGAAGAGGCCTACGACTTCGACCCCAGTGACCCGTTGTACGGCCTGTCGAAAGCGCAACTCTCCTAACCCCGGCTGGACCGGCGCACGGTGCTGCGGCTGATGGCCGCCTCCGGCACCCTCAGCGCGGTGCATCTGCTGCCCGGGCTCGCGCCCCGCCAGGCTATGGCCCAGCAACAACGCGCCGGCACGCTGGAGGGGGGCTGGTCCGGCGTCAGCGAGATCCGCACGCTCGACCCCGCCCGGATCGATCAGGTCGAGGAGTTCCAGATTTCATCGAACTTGCTCTCGGGCCTGACCCACATCAACGGCCAGTTCGTCGCCCAGCCGGATCTGGCCGCAGACTGGAAGGTCTCGGACGACGGCACAGAGTATATCTTCAACCTCCGGGAAGGGGTCACCTTCCACAACGGCGATCCGTTCACCGCCGAGGACGTCGTGTTCACCTTCCGGCGCTCCAAGGACCCCGCGCAGTCGATCCAGACCCAGGTGCTCGCCAATGTGCTGGACGTCGAGAAGGTCGACGACCTGACCGTGCGCTTCAAGCTGGCCCGGCCGCAGGCGTCCTTCCTGGTCAAGACGACCGAGCGCTCGAGCGGCCGCGCGATGACGATCGTCAATCGCCGCGCGCTCAAGGAGATGGGCGAGGCGCAGTACGGCCTGACGCCGGTCGGTACCGGGCCGTTTCGCGTCGCCCAGCACGTCCTTGGCCAGGCGGTGAAGCTCGAAGCGTTCGAGAACTACTACGATCCCTCACGCCCCAAGCTCGAGCGGGTCAACATCCGCCCGATCCCCGAGGCCGAGCCGCTGGCGGCAGCTCTCGAGGCGGGCGACATCCAGATCGTCGGTGGCGCGCCCGTGCCCGCCGAGCTGATCGAGCGCTTCCAGTCCAACCCGGACATCGTGGTCGACATGGCGCCAAGGCCGGGCTTCTACGCGATCTACATGAACCCCTGGGTCGAGCCGATGCGCGTCCCGGACTTCAACAAGCCGCTCGAGGAGCTGCTGCAGGAGCCGGGCTTCCAGGTGCGGGCGGCGCTCGCCCGCGCGCTCGATCGCGACCGCTTCATCGAGATGGGCAACCTCGGCTTCGGCGTACCCTCCTTCGGCTCGATCAATCCCGCTCTGGGCTTCATGTACGACCCGGACATCGGCAAGAAGAGCAAGCAGAGATTTCAGCCCGATTCCGCCCGCGAGCTGCTCGCCAAAGCCGGCTTCGCCAATGGCGAGGGCATGCGGCCGCTGGTCCTGACGATCATCCCCGACGACCGGCGCCGTGGGCAGGTGTTCGCCGACATCATGCGTCGCGAGCTCGGGGTCGAGATCAAGCTCGACCCGGTCGATGTGACCATTCTGGGCGACCGGCGGGACCGGATGGACTTCGATCTTCTGGTCCAGAACAGCGGCGGCGACTTCGATCCCGACGACGGGCTGGTCGATTTCATGACCACCGAGTCGAAGTTCAACGCCCACGCGCGCGACAAGGACAAATATCCCTTCGGCTATTTCTCCGACCAGGAGGTGGACCGGCTGGTCGCCGAGCAGAGCGTGACGCCGGACCCGGCGCGCCGGCGCGAGCTGGTCCAGAAGGCCAATCTTCTGACCTCCGACAAGGTGGCGGCGATGTTCGTCTTCCACCCGGTGAGCCCGCTGGTCACCCGCAAGGAGGTCAACTTCCCGGCCGAGAGCCGGATCCCCGACCTGGTCGACCTCGATCTGGTGACCGTGTCGACGTAGCCTGGCGGTTCCGATGCGGCGCCACGGCGGCAGGAACCGTGGTTTCCCGGTGCGAAGCCTCGGACCGTCGGGATGAGGCCTCTTGGAGATGCCCCTCGAGCTGGGTAAGCCCCCCATCGTGCGCAGGGAGTTCAAGTTTCCCGTCGAGCGCCGCGTACCGCTTCAGTCGACTTCGGTTTCGTGAACCCGGTCATGGCCGGAGGGCCGCTCGGCGGGGCCCTGTGGACAGCACGAGGTTGCCGCTTTTTGGGACAGCTGCCCGCAATGTTTGGTGCGAAGGCGAGCCATCTCGACCGGAGGGACGGACGAAACCTATCGAGGCAAGGGTTCCGTCCCCTCGTTCAGGATGGCGAGATACCGGTCGTAGGCGTAAAGCCGATCGCGTTGCCGTCCCGTGATCTCTCTGACCATCTCGAGCCTCAGAAGCTGCTCCATCGACTTGCTGACGGTCGGCTGGGACACGCCAAGCTGCCTGGCTGCGGCGCGGATCGACGTGATCGGCCTGGCCTGGAGCAGCTGATGCAACCGCAGGGCCGATGGCGTCTTGCGACCGAGCGTTTCGATGCGGGCTCTGTCGTCATCGAACAAGCTCAGGATCTGGCGTGCGGTCGCGGTCGCCTGTTCCGAGGTTTCCTTGACCCCGGTCAGGAAGAATTCCAACCAGGTCTCCCAGGTCCCCGCCTCGCGGACCTGTTGCAGCAGGTCGTAGTATTGTCGCCGGTGCGCCTTGAAGTAGAGGCTGAGGTAAAGGGTCGGCTCACGCAGGGCGCCCTGGGCGCAAAGCAAAAAGGTGATCAGGAGTCGGCCAAGGCGTCCGTTGCCGTCCAGGAAGGGATGAATGCTCTCGAACTGCAGGTGGACGAGGCCAGCTTTGATCAGCAAGGGGATGTGCGGCGTGTGGCTATGGAGGAAGGTCTCGAGGTCGCCCATGGAATCCGGGACGAGGTTCGGCGGCGGCGGGACATAGAGAGCGTTGCCGGGCCGGGTGCCGCCGACCCAGTTCTGGCTGCGCCGAAACTCTCCGGAGTCCTTGTCGCTACCGCGGCCCCTGGCGAGGAGAACCTCGTGAATCTCCCTGATGAGGCGCAGCGACAGCGGAAAATCCTCCCGCAGTAGGTTGAGACCGTGGATCATCGCGGCGACGTAGTTCGAGACCTCCCGGACGTCGTCGAGGGGAACGCCCGGCGCTTCCTCGCTTTCGAACAGCAGAAGGTCGGACAGGGAGGATTGGGTGCCCTCGATCTGGGACGAGAGCAGCGCCTCCTTGCGCACATACATATAAATGAAGAGAGGCGGGTCCGGCAGGACGGACGTGACGCCGTCGAGGCGACCGAGTGCCCGGTTGGCCTCCTCGAGCAGGCTCAGCAGCCCCTCCATGCGGAGCGGTGGCACGGGTGGCAGGGGGCGCGGTACGAACGCGCGCACCCGTTCGCCGGCCACGGAGGTCGTCACATATCGTCCGAGGCGGGTGTCCTGAACCGCAGCGACCACTCCGAAAGGATCCTTTGTTAGCCATGCGCTTTATGAAAGGATAGCACCGTTTCGTTTAATAGCGAGCGCTTTCGCGGTGCGCATCGAGGCCAAGATGCCAGCTACCGGGAATGGTTGGTAGCAGCTCGCGCAGAACCTGCAGGTCCTTCGGCTCCAGATGGCCGAGCTTGCGCCGGAAAGTGGACGAGGACGACGTCGCCGAACCTAAAGGCGGTCCGTGATCGCTACCTTTGGAGCGCGGGATACCCGCGCCTATACGATCGAGCAGACCTCGCTGAACTCCGGCCGGGGCAGACGCGCGAATACGCCTGCCGGGTCGCCATATCCGATCGCGCAGATGAAGTTCGACCTGATCCGGCCGCCCGGGAAGAACACCCGGTCCACCGCCTCGTTGTCGAAACCGGACATCGGGCCGCAGTCGAGCCCAAGCGCGCGCGCCGCGATGATGAAATAGGCCCCCTGCAGGCTGCTGTTGCGGAAGGCGGTCGCTGCCGCGAACTCGGGCTTGTCGACGAACCAGGCCCGGGCGTCGGCATGGGGAAAAAGACGCGGCAGCCACTCATAGAACCTGGTGTCGTAGCCGATGATCGCGGTCGCGGGAGCGGTCATCACCTTCTGCCGGTTGCCCTCCAGGACCAGTGGCTTGAGCCGCTCCTTCGCCACCTTCGAGGTGACGAAAACGAGCCGCACCGGAAAGCAGTTGGCGCTCGTCGGGCCCCAACGCATGAGCTCGTACAGGGCGAGGAGCTGATCGTTCGAAACCGGCTTGTCCAGCCACTTGTTCTGCGTGCGCGCCACACGAAAGATCGAGTCCAACGCGGCGTCATCCACCGGAGTACCCATAACGCCTCTCCCACATCTGTCTGCGAGCAGCCCGTTCTGCTCGGGAATCGCTGTTCTTCTGCTCTCTCCAGCCCTCAGCTGCCTTCCCGACAGACGCCGAAGTAGGGGATCTCGCTGGCCGGCGGCGCGTATTCTGCTTCCTTGGCTTTCTGCAGGGCCTTGATGCCATCCTCGAAGGTCATGAGCGGCGTGGTCCTGACCGACTTGATCGCCCCGCCCGCCGCGATCGCCATCGCCAGCGCCGCGGCGGTGACATCGTCCGGCAGCTCGCAGATGACCAGCACGTCGTGGTCCCCGAAGGTGAACCAGCCCTGGACGATGGTCCCGCCGAGGCGTTCCACCACAGGTCTTACGGCCTCGAGACGGTGCTCCGGCTTCTTCAACATCGCCGACCACCCCAAGGGGGTATAGGCGGCCTGCAAGGCGTAGTAAGCCATGACGGACTCCCTTCTGCGCGTCCCGGCCGGGGTTCACCATTGCATGGCCGGATGTGCCTTGTGGCGGATGGTCCGCCAACTGCGCGCCCGCGGCAAGATCATTCAAGTACGACGATCTGGCGCGAGGCGAGCGCGCCGCGGCTAGTCCGCGCTCCGGTGGACGAAGTCTTCGAGCGACACGGTGTACCTCTCGCCCTCGGCCAGATAGCGGATGCAGTACTGCGTGGGGTAGTAGCCTTCGGTCTCCCATGCCTTCGGCTGCTTGATCGGCACGCACAGATCGGGCCGGGTCTGGAAATAGGCGAGCGTGACCATCGGCTCGTAGAAACTGACGTGACCGTCGTAGGCGCCGAAGATGAACGTATGGGTGAACTCCCGGCCCTTGACGACCAGCTCGGGCGACTTCGAATCGATCAGATGATTGCCCATGTCGGGGACCGCGGCGCCGACATCGATGTGATCAGGGTTCACGTAGCGGGCGGGCACCGGCGTCTGGGCGCGCTTGAAGTCGTCGCAGTCGATCAGCTCGGCGCAGGGGCCCGGCCGGATCTGCCCGACCGCATCGGCCGGCATGATGTAGAAGTGGAAGTCGTAGTGCGGCACCGCCCAGACCGGAGGCGCTGGCGGCGGGTGACCCATCGGGTTCCAGTTGATGCTCACCCACTTGAAGGGCGTGAGCCCACGCTGCGCCAGCTCCTGCGGCAGCGCGAACCGCAGCTCGTAGTCGCCGTTGCATTCGCCGTGGGCATCGATCTTACCGTTGCCGTTCTTGTCGAAGCAGCGGCTCCAGGTGTTGGGCATGGTCGGCAGGCCGGCGAGCATGCCCTGATCGAAGCTCACGCCGATCACCCGCGGCGAGCCCCCGGCGTCCAGCTCCGCATAGACCTGGGCGAAACCATCGCCCAATCTCTTGGCCTCGCTGTAGACCGTGACCGGGTCCGCCAGCGCGGCCTCGGTGCCCCAGGCGGCGAGCGCCGCCACGCCGATCAAGAGCGTCCTGGTGCGGTTCATGACCTTTTCCCCTGATTTCCCAAATGCTCGCTCCCGAAGGCCGACGATGCGCCGCTCCGGCGGGCAAGGCAAGGCCGCTCGAAACCGCCCCTCGCGGGTCGCCACCACGCGTCCGGGCGTGGGTCGGGAACCGCATCGTCGCCCCTGACGTTGTTGATCGACGTTGGATGGTCTGCCAGAGGAGAGAGCCACGATGGCGAGTCGGATCAAGCTTCCCGGCGCTACGGCCAAGGCCGGGGCGTCAACGTCCGCCCTTCTGTCCCTAGCCGCAGCGGTGCTCGCTTCGACCCTGTTGCTGAGCGCCTGCAACACGGCTAAGGGCGTCGGCAAAGACGTCGAGAACGCCGGCCATGCAGTGAAACACGCTGTCGATTGAGCGGTGACCCGGCAGGGCGACGGGAGGGACCGTTCCCACGCCTCGTTCCCGTCTGCCGCAACCCTGAGATGGCGCTCGGCGGGCCTTTCGAGGTCCGCCCCTCTCCCACAAGAAGCCGTAACGTGCGACAAGACCACCGCGCCCGTGCGGCGGAGCAGGGACAAGTGTACCTCGTCTTAGGAATTTTATCAACCAAGCCCGCTGTCCTCGGAGCGAGACCGGGCTGGCCTTGAGAGCACACAATGCGTCACTTCTGTAGCATCTGTGCACTCCGCGTAACTCTTTGCGCCGGCGAGGTTTTTCGCGATCGCGGCGATTCGACCGCGACTTTTCGGCCAAAACGGCGTCGCAAAGC
>JBKPDM010000385.1:0-4163 GCA_046727895.1 Pseudomonadota bacterium
AGGCCTGGCCGACCAAGCTCGGTCAGGATCTCATTCAGATGTGCGTGCAGATCGGGGGCGGTGTCGACCAGCGTCCCGTCGAGATCGAACACCACAGCGTCGAACGGCCGCGCCACGATTCCTCCTTGCTTTTCCGGGGCAGCCCCGTGCGTTAAATACGAAGCAATTTCTTGGTATCAATGTTCTGTGTCGGGCGTGCCCGTGCAGCCCGCTTCGAGGTGCCAACGCCATGTCCGGTTCGCTCACTGTCATCGTGCTCGCCGCCGGCAAGGGCACGCGCATGAAATCTGAGCGGCCCAAGGTGCTGCACCCGCTGGCCGGTCGGGCGATGATCGCCCATGTCCTGGCCGCTGCGGCCGACCTCGCGCCCGATCGGGCGCTGGTGGTCCTCGCGCCGGACATGGCCGCGGTCGCAGCCGAGGTCGACCGCGGCCCGCTGCCGGCGACGGTCGTGCTGCAGGAGCCCCAGCGCGGCACCGGCCACGCCGTGATGGCGGCCCGCGACCGGCTGCCGGCGAGCGGCGATCTCCTTGTCCTGTACGGCGACACGCCGTTGATCACGGCGGCGACGCTGGGGCGGCTGCTGGACGCCCGGCGCGCGGCCGACGCCGCGGTCGCCGTGCTCGGCATCCGCCCGCCGGACCCCTCGGGCTACGGCCGCCTGGCGCTCGATGATCAAGGCCTCGACGCGATCGTCGAGGAGCGCCACGCCGATCCGGTGCTGAGGCGCGAAGGCGCCTGCAACGCCGGCATCATGACGATCGACGCCGCCCGTCTCGCGCCGCTGCTCGACGCCCTGGAGCTGAAGCAGCCCAAGAACGAGTATTATCTGACCGACATCGTCGGTCACGCGCGCCGCCGTGGCTGGGCCTGCGCGGCGGTCGAGGGCCCCTGGATCGAGGGCGTCGGGGTCAATTCGCAGGCCCAGCTCGCCGAGGCGGAGCGCCTGATCCAGGAGCGGCTCCGCCGCACCGCCATGGCCAGCGGCGTCACCCTGATCGCACCCGATACGGTCTTCCTCGCTGCCGATACCGAGCTGGCCGAAGGCGTCGAGATCGGCCCCTACGTGGTGCTCGGTCCGGGCGTCAAGGTCGCCGCGCGCGCCCGCATTCTGTCGTTCAGCCATCTCGTGGGCGTGCGGGTCGGGCCCGGCGCCGAGATCGGTCCCTTCGCGCGGCTCCGGCCCGGCGCCGAGATTGGCGAGCGCGCCAAGGTCGGCAACTTCGTCGAGGTCAAGAACGCCACCCTCGAGGCCGGCGCCAAGGCGAATCACCTGAGCTACATCGGCGATGCCCGGGTCGGCGCGCGGAGCAACATCGGCGCCGGGACGATCACCTGCAACTACGATGGCTTCGCCAAATACCGGACCGAGATCGGCGCCGGCGTGTTCATCGGCTCCAATTCCGCCCTGGTCGCCCCAGTGACGATTGGCGAGGGTGCCTTCGTCGGCGCTGGCAGTACGATCAACCGCGACGTGCCCCCGGGCAGCCTCAGCATCGCTCGGGGGCGCCAGACCGATATCCCCGGCGGCGCGGCGAGGATCCGCGCCCGCCAGCGCTCCAAACCATAACCCTACTCTGACGGGAGATCGACCGCGATGTGCGGCATCGTCGGTATTCTCGGCCGCCAGCCGGCCGCCCCCCTGCTGCTCGACGCGCTGCAGCGCCTGGAATACCGGGGCTACGACAGCGCCGGGATGGCCACCCTGGTCGACGGGCGGATCGAGCGCCGCCGCGCCGAGGGTAAGCTCGCCAACCTGCAGCGCGCCCTCGAGATCGGGCCGCTCGCCGGGGTGATCGGAATCGGCCACACCCGCTGGGCGACCCATGGCGCGCCGACCCAGGACAATGCTCACCCGCACGAGGCGGGCGGTGTGGCGGTCGTGCACAATGGCATCATCGAGAACTTCCAGAGCCTGCGCGACGAGCTGATTGCCAAGGGCCACCGCTTCGCCACCCAGACCGACACCGAGGTGGTGCCGCAGCTGGTCAGCCACTACCTCGCCGGCGGTCTGAGCCCAGTCGCGGCCGCCGAGGCCGCACTGAAGCGGCTGGACGGGGCGTTCGCCCTGGCGATGCTGTTCGCCGGCCACGACGATCTCCTGATCTGCGCCCGCCGTGGCAGTCCCCTCGCCATTGGCTACGGCGAGGGCGAGATGTTCATCGGCTCGGACGCCCTGGCACTCGCGCCGCTGACCAATCGGATCCAGTACCTCGAGGAGGGCGACTGGGCGGTGCTGAGCCCGCAGGGGGCGACCATTTACGCCGCCGACGGCGTCGAAGTGGCGCGGGAAATCAAGCAGACCGCCTTCTCCGGTGCTCTGATCGGCAAGGGCAACTACCGCCACTTCATGCACAAGGAGATCCACGAGCAGCCGGCCGTGCTGGGCGACACACTGCGCTCCTTCGCGAGCCCGGCCGACCATCGGATCTCGCTGCCCAAGCTGCCGGTCGACTTCGCGACCCTGCGCCGCCTCCTGATGGTCGCCTGCGGCACGGCGTCCTACGCCTGCATGGTCGGCCGCTACTGGTTCGAGCAGCTGGCGGGTTTGCCGGTCGATCTGGACATCGGCTCGGAGTTCCGCTATCGCGGCACGCCGCTCGAGCCCGGCAGCGCGGCGCTGTTCGTCTCGCAGTCGGGTGAGACGATGGACACACTCGAGGCGATGCGCGCGGTCAAGGCGCAAGGGCTGGCCACGATCGCGCTGGTCAACGTGCCCGACAGCACGCTCGCGCGCGAGGCCGACAGCCAGCTGCGGACCCTCGCCGGCCCGGAGATCGGGGTCGCTTCGACCAAGGCGTTCACGACCCAGCTGGCGACGCTCGCCTGCCTGGCCATCGGCGCCGCCCGCGCCCGCGGCCGCCTGACGCCCGCGCGGGAGGCGGAGCTGACCCAGGCGCTCGACGAGGTGCCGGCGCGCGCGGCCGAGGTCCTGATGCAGGACGAGCGCTACGAGCAGATCGCGCACAGCCTGCTGCACGCCCGCGACGTCCTCTACATCGGCCGCGGGACCAGCTTTGCGATCGCCCTCGAGGGCGCGCTCAAGCTCAAGGAGATCAGCTACATCCACGCCGAAGGCTACGCCGCCGGCGAACTGAAGCACGGCCCGATCGCGCTGATCGACGAGGATGTCCCGGTGATCGTGGTCGCACCGCCCGACCGGCTGTTCGACAAGACCGCGAGCAATCTGCAGGAGGTGATCGCGCGCGGTGGCAAGGTCATTCTGCTGAGCGATCGACGCGGCTGTCGGCAACTCGGCGAATTCGTCCAGACCGCCGTCGAGCTGCCGGAGGTCGATCCGCTGGTTGCGCCCATTCTGTATGCCATCCCGGTCCAGCTGCTCGCCTATCACACCGCTGTGCTCAAGGGCACCGACGTCGATCAGCCGCGCAATCTCGCGAAATCAGTGACCGTGGAATAGCCCTGGACTCTCCGGCCGTGGAGAGCGAGTTCCTGAAATCGCCACGGAGACGTTATTCTCTTCCTGGTTCGATGCTGGTTGGATAGATTTCGGAGTTGACCGTACCCTGGTCAATTGTGCAGGGAGAGGACCATGAGAGCCGGGCCTTTCCGGCATCGTCCTTTGGGCATTCTCAGCTGGCGGGGCTTCCGACAGACTTGTCCCTCAGGGCATGAAGGCGATTTGAGCCGCTCCCGGCGCGCTCGTGCGGTCGTCCTTGCGACAGCTACGGCGCTGAGCGCGGCCGGGTGGGGTGCCACGGCCGGGGGGCCCCCTCGAAAGGCCGCAAGACAAGGTGGCTTCGGTTCGCATCGACCCCGACGTCGCCGACCGGCTCCGCCAGAAGGGCAGCGCGAGCGTGTTCGTCCAGCTCAGACTGCCCTCGACCTTTCGCCCTGAAGGCTATCTCGACGACGGACAACTCAAGGCCCAACGTGCGGCGATCGCCGCAGCGCAACGATCTGTGGTCAAGGCGTTGGGCGACGAGGAGCTGGCGGAACTCGTCCGGTTCCGGTTCATCCCATATCTGGCGCTTCGTATCGATGCCAAGCAGCTCCATACGCTGACGACGCTGCCTGAGGTCAGTCGAGTGGTGGCCAGCCGCGATGGAGAGGCGCAGCTCGACCAGACGATCCCGCGAATAGGCGCCGATCGCGTGCATCGGGGCCTGTCCTCGCCGGGCCAGGAGCGCTCGGGCCAGCGC
>JBKPDM010000386.1:0-9817 GCA_046727895.1 Pseudomonadota bacterium
GGGCATGGCCGATCAGGTGACGACCAGCGTCAACGCGCTCACTGACTTTGCCGGCCAGAGCGGCTGGCTCGTGGTCCTGGGGTTTCTGCTGCGCGCCTACTCACTCGGTGCCGGCACCTACACGGGCATCGAGGCGATCTCGAACAATGTTCACATCCTGGCCGAGCCGCGCGTCCGGACCGGCAAGCTGGCCATGTTCTACATGGCCGCGAGCCTTGGCGGCCTCTCGGCCGGCCTGATGGTGCTTTACCTCCTTTGGGACCTGGTGCCGGTGCCCGGCGAGACGCTGAACGCCACCGTATTTCGCACGGTGCTCTCGGATCCGGGTGTCTACGGCGGCATCCTGGCCGGGCCCCTGCTCGCCGTGACCCTAGGCTTCGCGGCGGCGCTGCTGCTCATTGCGGCCAACACCGGCTTTCTGGGTGGGCCGGCGGTGCTGGCAAATATGGGGCGCTGGATCGTTGGGTTCCGCATCAGCTGAGCCTGTTGTCGACGCGCTTGGTCACCCACAACGGCATTCTCGCCATCAGCGTCACCAGCGTCGTCGTCCTTGCCCTGACCAAGGCCAACGTCGGTCTTCTGGTCGTGCTCTACAGCATCAACGTGTTCATCACCTTCTTTCTGTCGCTTCTTGGCCTCAGCGTGTTCTGGTGGCAGCAGCGCGGCCAAGCCGACCGCTGGCGGTCCCGGCTGGCGCTCTCGAGCGCTGGCTGTGCCTTCACCTTCGGCATTCTGGTCATCCTCGTGCTCGAGAAGTTCATGGCCGGCGGCTGGGCGACGCTGCTCGTCACCTGCGCCCTGGCGGGGGCTGGCATCGCCATTCGCCGCCACTATCTTGTCGTCGAGCAGCAGCTCGAAGAGGCCGAGAGGCAGTTTCGCCAGGCGCGCCCCGATATCGGTCCCGGACCGAAGCTGGATCCGAAGGCACCCACGGCGGTCTTCCTGGTCGGCTCCAGTCTCGCCACCGGCATGCACACCATGCTCTGGACGGCTCGGCTCTTCCCGAATCACTTCCGCAACTTCGTCTTCGTCACGGTCGGCGAGGTCGACGCGGGCAGCTACGGTGGCGAGGAGGCGCTGCGCCGCATGCAGCGGGAGGTCGACGAGCGGCTGAATTACTACGTCTCGTTCTGCCGCTCGGCGGGGATTGCCAGCGTGGCGCGCCGAGGCTTTGGCACCGACGTGGTTGCCGAGCTGACCACGCTCTGCGAGAAGGTGGCCGCGGATTTTCCGCAGGCCGTATTCTTTGCCGGCCAGATGCTGTTCGAGCGGGACAACTGGGTGCTGCGCATGCTTCACGACAAGACCGCGCTCGCGATGCAACGGCGGCTGCATTTGCGTGGCTTGCAAATGATGATCCTGCCGATGATGGTTCAGGCCTGATGGAGCGTCGCCGCTGGAGGCATCGATTGTGAGCGCCCGCCTGTTCTGCTTCGGCATGGGCTACACGGCGCTCGCGCTCGCTCGGACGCTGAAAGCCCAAGGCTGGCGGGTGGCCGGCACGACGCGCAGCGACGCGAAGCAGGCGCGGCTCGCGGCTGAGGGCATTGAGACCCACCTCTTCGAGCGCGGCCGGCCGCTCGACGACCCCCCGGCGGCGCTTGCCGGCACGACTCATCTGCTGACCTCGATCGCGCCGGACGAAACCAGCGATCCAGTGCTCGATCGCCACATGGCCGATCTTGCGGGCTGCCGCGCGCTCGCCTGGGCCGGCTATCTGAGCACGACCGGCGTCTATGGCGATCGCGACGGTGCCTGGGTCGATGAGGCTGATCCGGTCGCGCCGAGCCTGCCGCGCACCCGCCGCCGGGTCCTCGCCGAGGGCCGCTGGCTGGCGAGCGGCCTGCCGGTCCACATCTTCCGGCTCGCCGGCATCTATGGTCCCGGCCAGGGGCGGAACGCGCTCGAGGCCGCCCGGGCCGGTACGGCGCGCCGCGTCGTCAAGCCCGGTCAGATGTTCGGCCGCGTCCACGTCGACGACATCGTTCAGGTGATTGGCGCCTCGATGGCGAGGCCCAATCCCTCGGCCATTTACAATGTCGCCGACGACGCGCCGGCGCCGCCGCAGGACGTGGTCGTCTACGCCTGCGAGCTCCTCGGCGTCGAGCCGCCGCCCGAGATCGCGTTCGAGGACGCCGACCTCTCGCCGCTGGCGCGAAGCTTCTATGGCGACAACCGCCGGATCTGTAACGCCCGCATCAAGGAGGAGCTCGGCGTCGTGCTCCGCTATCCCTCATATCGTGACGGCCTGCGCGCGATTCGCGACCTCGAAGCGTCGACCACCCGGTGCGTCCGGGCGACGTCAGACATCCTCCTGGAGGAAGCACCGTGAAGCGAAGGCCCGGAACGCTCGTCTCACTCGGTTGCCTGGCCGCGGTCTCTGCGCTCGCTGCGTGCGAGCCGCCGGAGCGCGCCACCTCGACACCTGCCGCGTCGCCCGCGGAGTTGCCATGGCAGGCAGCCACGCTGACGGTCGGCCGTGAGCCGCAACAGCAGTTCGCCGGTTTCGGCTTCAGCTTCGAGCTGAACAATCCCTATTCCCAGCTCAGCGAGGAGCGCAAAGCCGAGGTCGACCAGCTGCTGTTCAAGGATCTGAACACGCGCATCGTGCGTCTCTGGTACACCACCGGCGATCCCACGCCGCTCGGCGACTTCTACCTGAAGAGCGGCATCATTCCGCACGCGCTCGCCAATGGGGTCACGGAGCTGCTGCTCGCCCCCGGCAGCTATCTGGGCAGCCCCGAGGAGCAGGCACGCGCGATCGCCTCGAACATTGCCACCATGCGCGACGACTACGGCATCCGGATTACGACCACGGGCGTGCTCAACGAACCCGACGATGACCGCAAGCGCCTGCGCGTAAGCGACTATGTGCCCTTGACCATCGGTATGCGGCGCGAACTGGATGCGCGCGGGCTCCAGAACGTCAAGACCATCGGCCCTGAGTTCGCAAGCGCCGATGATGGGGCGCTGCGGTGGTTCGATACGGTCGCGGCCGACCCGGTGGCACTCGCCTCGTTCGACGGGCTCGGCACCCACTCGTACAACATGGCGGCCAATCCGGTGCTCGCCCAGCGCGTGCTCACGCACCACAAGCAGTATTGGATGACCGAGGCGGGCGGCGGCGTCCAGGATGGCTCGGCCGAGTTTGATTACGCCTTCGCCGCGTCGATCTCCTCGCGCTTCCTGAACGACCTCAACAATGCTGTGGATCACTGGATCTGGTTCATCGGCCTGAGCCACGGTCAGCACGACCCCTATCAGAAGCTGGTGATGTGCGAGGGTCTCTGCGCGCAGAATGGCCGGATCTACAAGAACTATGGCTACTATCACGTGCAGCAGGTCACGTCGGCCTTCCTGCCCGGCACCGTCATGCGCCATGTGACCAGCGATCTGCCGCAATGGAAGGACCTGGTCTGGACCTACGGTCCGAAGCCGCCGGTCCAGGCCGCAGCCGGCGTGCGCCCCGATGGGCGTTGGGCGCTCGCGGTGGTCGACGACACCCCGGGCGGCGGCTCGCCCCCGCGCTACAGCTGGGACCCGCCCACGAACTATCGGGTCACGCTCGACGTGCCCGAACTGGCCGACGTGCCCCGTCTCCGCTTCGATCTGTGTCGGACCAACACGCAGGTTGCCGTGCGGTGCGGCGAGACGCTTGATCTGATCAACGGTCGAGCGACCGTTGACGTCACCAACCTTGAGCTGATCACCCTGGTTGCCCAGAATCCGGCGCCTTGACCGTCGCCTGCGCTCAATCTCCGCGCGGCATGCGGCGCCGCGAGCAGCTCAAGCGTCGGCGAGGCGCTCGATGGCCCTGATGATGCGCGCGATGTCCGGTGCACTCGAGAGCCGGTGGTCGCCGGCCTTGATCAGCTCGATGGTGACGTCGTCGGACTGAAGGCGCTCGGCCAAACGGAGCGAAGTCTCCCACGGCACGTCCTGGTCGCGCTGGCCGTGCAGGAGGTGGACCGGGCGTCCGATCGGGATCGGGGCGCGCAGCAGGAGATGCCGCCGGCCGTCCTCGATCAGCCTTTCGGTGACCGGATAGGCCCTGTCGCCGTAGGCCGATGGCTGCAGCCAGTAGCGGTCGGCGGCGAGTTGCCGGTGCTGCTCGTCGGTGGCCTGCGGCAGGAGCAGATCCTCGGTGAAGTCCGGCGCCGCAGCGATGCCGATCAGCCCATGGATGCGATCGGGCCGGGCGAGCGCCAGGAGCAGCATGATCCACCCGCCCATGCTCGAGCCCACGACGATCAGGGGCCCCTCGATCACCCGATCGACGATCGCGAGCGCGTCCGCAGCCCAACCGCCGATGGTGCCGTCTTCAAAGCGGCCGCTCGAGGCGCCGTGACCGCCGTAGTCGAAGCGGGCATATTGTCGACCCGTGTCGCGGCAATGGCGCTCGAGGGCCAAGGCCTTGGTGCCGGTCATGTCGGAGGTGAAGCCGCCGCAGAACAGCACGCACGGAGTCCTGCCGGTCGTTCGGCAATAGGCCAGCCGAGCGCCTGTGGTGCCTCGCAGGAAGCTTGGCTCGGTCAAAGGCCAAATCCGGTTTGCTCGCGTCGCCATCCATGGTAGCACCGGAGCCGGTAGTGGCCAACGCGCCCGTATCCGCCCTGGCGCGGCGGCTCACGACCTTCGGTCACGCAAGAATGAACGACATCGCCGATCAAGCCCGGGTGGAGCAGGCGGCCGAGGCTGCCGGGGGACCGGTCGTCCTGCAGGTCGTGCCGCAGCTCGGCGGGGGTGGCCTCGAGCGGGGTACGATCGATCTGGCACGCTACCTCGTCCGTCAAGGCTGGCGGGCGCTGGTCGTATCGGCCGGCGGCTCCGAGGAAGCCGAGCTCCAGGCGATCGGCGCGACCAGCCTCGAGCTACCGCTGCGCGCCAAGAACCCGTTCACTATCCGGGCTAACATCGGCCGCCTGCAGCGCCTGATTCGCGAGCACGGCGTGCAGCTGGTCCATGCCCGCTCCCGGGCTTCGGCTTGGAGCGCCTACTACGCGGCCAGGCGCTGCAAAGTGCCCTTCGTCACCACTTTTCACGGCATCTATCAGGGCAGCGGCGGCGTCTTCAAGCGCCGCTACAATGCGATCATGGCCAAGGGTGAGCGCGTGATCGCGTTCTCCGACTATGTGGCCGAGCATATCCGCGAGCGCTACCAGGTGCGGCCGGGGCGGCTGCGGGTGATCCGGCGCGGCGTCGACATCGAGCAGTTCGATCCCGCGGCGGTTGCGGAGGGGCGCGTGGCGGCCCTGGCCGAACGCTGGCGCCTCGAGCGCGGAACCAAGACGGTCATGTTGCCCGGGCGCATCACCCGCCGCAAAGGCCACACGCTGCTTTTGCGCGCGATCGAACGGCTGCCGCGGCGCAACTTCGTCTGCCTCATGGTCGGCGAGCTCGAGAACGGCTCCAGCTATCCGGGCGAGGTCGAAGGCCTGATCGGGGCGATTGGCCTGCGCGAGGTGGTGCGCATGGTCGGCGCCTGCGACGACATGCCGGCCGCCCTGATGCTCGCCGACGTCGTGGTCGTGCCGTCGACCCTGGTGCCCGAGCCGTTCGGTCGGGTCTCGGTCGAGGCGCAGGCGATGGGCAAGCCCGTGATCGCAACCGATGTCGGCGGGCTCGGCGAGACCTTGATGCCGGCTGCGACCGGCTGGCTGGTGCCACCCGACGATGTCGACGAGCTGGCCCGCGCTCTGCAGCTGGCGCTGGCGATGCCGGAGGACGCCCGCGCTCGGCTTGCGGTGCGGGCGCGCCGCTTCGTGCTCCGCAACTACACTCTCGAGCAAATGGGCAGGGCTACCCTCGACGTCTATCGCGAGTTGCTCGAGGGCTACCGCCCGGAGTCCGATTCGGGCGACGTTCTGGACGCCGCGGCCTGAGCGCAGCCGGGGGTCGACCGCTTGACAGCAATTGTGCAGCGCCGCATTGTCCGGCGCTGACCAGACCTTATCTGAATCCGGCAGAGACCAAGAGAGGAGACGGGGACGGATGAACACCGCCTTGCCCGAACGCGCGGTCGACGAGCCCGCGGGCGCGGTGCGGATCACCCTGCCGGATGGCAGCGAGCGGCGGTCGCCGCGCGGGGTGACCGGGACCGAGCTTGCGGCGGCGATCGGCCCCGGTCTGGCCAAGGCGGCCGTGGTGATGGAGGTGAACGGCGAGCTCTGGGATCTGGAGCGCGAGCTGCCGGACGGCGCGCGGGTCTGCTTCATCCGCTATCAGGACGAGGCGGCGCTGCCGGTCATCCGCCATGACTGCGCCCACGTGATGGCCGAGGCGGTCCAGGATCTCTATCCCGGCACGCAGGTCACGATCGGGCCGCCGATCGAGGACGGCTTCTACTACGACTTCGCCCGCAACGAGCCGTTTTCGCCCGAGGATCTGGAGCGGATCGAGGCGCGGATGGCCGAGATCATCGAGGCCGACAGGACGTTCCGCCGCGAGGTCGTGAGCCGGGAGGAAGCGCGCCGGCGCTTCGAGGCGCTGGGCGAGAGCTACAAGCTGCAGCTGCTCGACGACATCCCGGCCGACGAGCCGGTCACCCTCTACCACCAGGGCCGCTGGTTCGACCTCTGCCGCGGGCCGCACGGGCCGTCGACCGGGCGGATCGGCGCGTTCAAGCTGACCAAGCTTGCGGGCGCCTATTGGCGTGGCGACAGCCGCAACACCATGCTGCAGCGCATCTACGGCACAGCCTGGGCCAGCCGCAAGCAGCTCGACGACTATCTGCATCGCCTCGAGGAGGCCGAGCGGCGCGATCACCGCCGGCTCGGCAGGGAGCTCGACCTGTTCCACTTCCAGGAGGAAGCCGCCGGCGCGGCGTTCTGGCACCCCAAAGGCTGGACTCTCTACCGCGAGATCGAAAGCTATGTCCGGCGCCGCCTCGACGCCGCCGGCTATGTCGAGGTGCGAACGCCCCAGCTGCTCGATCGGACGCTCTGGGAAACCTCCGGCCACTGGGAGAAGTTCGGCGAGCACATGTTCGCGCTCGAGGCCGAGCACAAGACCCTCGCCCTCAAGCCGATGAGCTGCCCGGCGCACGTGCAGATCTTCAACCAGCGCCTGCACAGCTATCGCGATCTGCCGCTCCGGATGGCCGAGTTCGGCTCCTGCCACCGCAACGAGCCGTCAGGCGCCCTGCACGGCCTGATGCGGGTGCGCGCGTTCACCCAGGACGATGCACACATCTTTTGCACGCCCGAGCAGATCACCGACGAGACGATCGCGGTCTGCGATCTGCTCAAGCGCATGTATCGCGACTTCGGGTTCGAGAACGTGTTCGTCCGCTACGCCGATCGGCCGCCGGTCCGTGCCGGCGAGGATGCGATCTGGGACCGCGCGGAGCAGGCGCTCCGCGACGCCATCGAGGCTGCGGGGCTCGAGACCGAGCTCAATCCGGGCGAGGGCGCGTTCTACGGCCCCAAGCTCGAGTTCGTCCTCCGCGACGCGATCGGGCGCGAATGGCAGTGCGGCACCCATCAGGTCGACTTCGTTCTGCCTGAGCGGCTCAACGCCAGCTACATCGCCGAAGACGGGCAAAAGCACCGGCCAGTGATGCTGCACCGCGCCATCCTCGGCTCGATGGAGCGCTTCATCGGCATCCTGATCGAGCAGTACGCGGGCAAGCTGCCACCCTGGCTTGCGCCGGTGCAGGCCGTCGTTGCGACCATTACCAACGATTCCGACGATTACGCGCGCAAGGTCGCCGACGCGCTCGCCAGGGCCGGGATCCGCCACGAGCTCGACCTCGGCAGCGACAAGATCGGCTACAAGGTCCGGCAGCACTCGCTCGCCAAAGTGCCCTGGATCGTCGCGGTCGGGGGCCGGGAGGCGGAGCTTGGCACCGTATCGCTGCGCCGCCTCGGCCAACAAGAGCAAGAATCCCTTGCTCTGGGCGAAGCGGTGGCGTTATTTGTCGGTGAATCGCGGCCGCCGGATCTCGCCTGAGGGTCGTCGTCGACCACAAAGTCCAGCCCGCGACAAGCGAGCGGGCTGCGGCGCCAGGCGCGGGGTCGCGGTTTATGGATTCGCAACGCGAGGAGGGTACTACGGCTCGAATGGCATCTACGGCTACGGCGCGCGAAGATTATCGAATCAACGATCGAATCGAGGTCCCGGAAGTCCGTCTGATCGACGAAGCAGGCAACATGGTGGGCGTCGTACCGCTCGCCGAAGCTCTGGAACGCGCCGAGAACGCCGGCCTCGATCTAGTCGAGGTCTCTCCGTCCGCCGATCCGCCTGTCTGCAAGATTCTCGACTATGGCAAGTTCAAATACGAAACGCAAAAGAAAGCAAATGCGGCCCGCAAGAAACAACGTGTAATCGAAGTCAAAGAAATCAAGATGCGTCCGAATATCGATGACAACGATTACAACATCAAGATGCGCAAGATCTATCAGTTTCTGGGCGAAGGTGATAAGGTCAAGGTGACGCTGCGGTTCCGCGGGCGCGAGCTGGCGCATCAGGACCTCGCGATGAATCTGCTGACCCGGCTGCGCGACGAGGTCGGCGAGCAGGCCAAGATCGAGCAATTCCCACGGATGGAGGGGCGCCAGATGGTCATGATCATGGCGCCGGCCAAGTAGCCGCCCGGTCGATGGCAGAGCGGCGCCCGCCGGGCACTGATACGCCGGGAGGATGCCGCATGGCGACGTCTGAAGGGCGGGAGCCCGAGCTGGCGGCCTTGCTGGCCGCGAGCGGCGTGCGGCGCGAGCCGGAGGAGGTGCGCGCGCTGCTCGAGGGGGTTGCGGCCGCGCCCCAGGGCTTCGCCCCCGACGCCTGGCTCGACCTGATCGCGCCGCCGGACGCTGCCGAACTGCGCGACCATCTGCGCCGCCTCAAGGCCGAACTCGCCGCAGCCGAGCGGCCCGAGCCGCCGGTCGCCGAGCGGCTCGCGCGCCTGCGCCAGATCCTGACCGAGCGCCGGATCGACGGGCTGATCCTGCCGCTCACTGACGAGCATCGAAGCGAATATCTGCCTGCGTGCGCGCAACGGCTCGCCTGGCTGACCGGCTTCACCGGCTCGGCCGGGCTCCTGATCGTTTTGCCAGACCGCGCCGCCTTGTTCGTCGACGGCCGTTATACGATTCAGGCGACCGCGGAGCTCGATCCCGCGCTGTTCGAGCGTCACCACTTGGTCCAGGAGCCTCCGGCCAAGTGGCTCGGTGATGAGCTGCAGAGCGGTCAGCGAATCGGCTTCGATCCGCGTCTACACACCAGGCCCGAGGTTGAGCACTATCGCCAGGCCTGCGCCAAGGCGGACGCCGAGCTGGTGCTGCTCGAGAGCAACCCGGTCGATGCGATCTGGGCGACGCGTCCGCCGCCGCCGATTGCGCCCGTCGCGCTCCTCGATGATGCCTATGCGGGCGAGTCAAGCGCCGCGAAGCGACGGCGCCTGGGTGCGGAGCTGGCGAAGGCGGGCGCCGACGTCGCGGTGCTGACGGCGACCGATTCGATCGCCTGGCTCTTGAACCTGCGCGGCGGCGACGTGCCCTTCAACCCGCTGGTCATGAGCTTCGCCCTGCTCCATACCGACGGCGGCGTCGAGCTGTTCCTCGACCCCAGAAAGCTCGCCCCCGGGCAGAGCCTCGGCAACGAGGTCTCGATCCAGCCGATCGCGAACTTCGACGATGCGCTCGGTCGTCTCGGCGAGCCACGACGGCGCGTTCTGGTCGACCCGAGCGGCACCAGTGTCGCCGTGCTCGCGCGGCTTCAAGCCGCCGGCGCCCGTGTGATCGAGGGCGACGAGCCCTGCATTCTGGCCAAGGCGTGCAAGAATCCGATCGAGCTGGAGGGCGCGCGCCGGGCCCAGCAG
>JBKPDM010000387.1:0-3899 GCA_046727895.1 Pseudomonadota bacterium
GGTCTGGATCGTGCACCACCTCGCCCGACTGGGGGAGGCTGTGGCGCGACTTTCGCCAAAACTTCGCAGGCAGCGACAAGTGCCTTGGAAGCAGATCATCGGCATGCGGAACATCCTCGTCCACGAATACTTCCGCATCGATTCCTGAGACTATATGGACCGCGGTCGAGGTCCACCTGCCGCCACTTGAAAGACGTGTCCGGACGCTCTTGGCAGAGCTCGAACGTCGATGACCAGGAGCAGCCAGCAGCTCGCGGCTATCAGCCCGAGCGGGCAACTCGGAGCTGAGGAGCGGTAAGACCGCTCAGCGGAGCCGGCGGTCGACCCGCGCGTCATTCAGATCAGAGCGCGAGCTGCGACCTCGCCGCCCTGTCGGGACGTGGCAAAAACGTCACACGTCTTCAACAACATAGCCTGGAAAACTCAGCCTTCCGCTCGGCAAATTGCCAAATCCGCGACGTCGTGCCAGGGTGACTAACCTGTGGATATTGCTGTGGACAAGCCTGTGGATAGTTACAACCGGGCCGAGGCGCTTCCCTCGGTGGTTCCTGCGGAGGGCACGATGGATCCGGCCAAGATCGACGCGTGGCAACGCTTTCGCGATCAGGTTCTGCGCCCCACCGACTGGCCGCGGGGCTTATGGTTCACGGCGGTCGAGGATGGGCTGCGGGCTGCGCTCGGCGCCGAGTCGCGCCTGCTCGCCGACTATCGGGAGGACGTCGTCGAGCTGCTCGACATCGAGCGCGCGGCGAGCGGCTCCTACCGTGACGAGCAGCGCATCGGCCAGCTTGAGGCGCAGATCAAGCAGGCGATCGACCTGACCGACCAAAGCATGGCCTCCGCAGGCGACGGCGCGACGCAGGTGCGGCCCGAGGCGCCGGCCCGGCGACGCCCGTTCGCCTTACGCGCGCCGGCTGACTTGGCGGGTAAACTGATCCTTGGCGCGCTCCTGGTCCTGGCTGGTGCCGGCGGCACGAGCGCCTACTATGAGTTTCGCCTTGCGGCCCTGATGGAGCGCCAGGCGGCGCGCATGACGGAGATCCTCGATCAGCGGGTTTCCGATCGTCGGGCCGAGCTCGATCAGCGCCTGCGCGCCGCCGACCAGCTGAACCAGCGCATCTCAGCCCTCCAGAGCGCCCTCGGTGACCATGTCGATCAGTTCAACGCCACCATGGCCCAATCGATCCGCTCCGTGTTGGCGCTCGGCGACAACGCGATTGCCGAGCTCGAGCGCCGGCTGGCGGCGAAAGACGGCGGCGTCGTCCAGGTGCTCGGCCGCCTCGAGGATCGGGCCGGCCCGCTCAATCATGACCTCGATCAGGTCGGCGCCGGCCTTGCTGCGCTCGAGCAGCGGCTGCCGGCCGTGAGCGGGCAGTTTGAGCGCCTGGCCTCCGAACTGCAGCAGACGCAGGCGAAGATCGATAGCACCGCCAAACAGATCGATGCGCTGCAAAGTGCCGGGCCGGCACTGAGCAAGTGGCTGGACGGCCAGCGCGAAGGGCTCGAGCAGGAGCTCGAGACGCGCCGGGCGGCGCTGCGCACGATCTCATCCGAGATGACCGGCCTCAAGGGCGAGGTCGACCAGTCCCGCGGCCGGCTGGTTGAGCTCAATCAGTCGCTGGATCAGGGGTTGCAGCAGGCCAAGCTCGATGGCGAGGCGCTCAATAAGGCCGTGCATGACCTGCGCGCGACCGGGCAGCAGATGGATGAGCTGATGGCGGGTGCCCAAGCCAAGGTCGAGGCGACGCATCAAGAAATGGCCAAGAAAATCGATCAGATGCTGTCCGAGCTTGCCGAAAAGGCCGATCTGGCGGCGTCGCGCGGGCAGGACGCCATCGAGCGGGCGCGCGCCGAAATTTCTCGCAAAGCCGAGGCGGAGAGCCGGCAGACGCTCGAGGTTCTGGTCCGGGCCCGCGACGAGCGCCTGGCGCGGCTCACCAAGCTCAGTGCGGACACACAGGCCGAGATCGAGCGGACCGGGGCCGGGCTGGTCGCCGGCTGGCAGCGCATGGATCAGACCGTGGCGGCGCGCCAGGGCGTGGTTCTGAGCCAGCTGGACGGCTACGCTTCGACGATCGAAGCCCAGGTCCGCCAGCTCCTCGACGCGCTCAACGTCTCCCTCGCCCGTACCGGCGGCTGAGCTTACCCTGCCCCGCACGCGCCACCGCGTGCCGGGCGCCCACGCGCCTGGCCCCGCTTGACCCGGCGCCGACGCGCGCCCCACATTATGCGGGCGATGGACGAGTTCCTGCTAAGCCCGCAGCCGGACGACCCGCGGCTCACCCAGACGGTCGCGGGCGTCGATCAGGAGGGCCAGCGGATCGAGACCGCGGTGGTCTACGAGCGGCCGCTGACCCTGTTCCTGAACGGCCAGGAGATCGTCACCATGATGACGATCGGCGACTTCCCCGACTATCTCGCGGTGGGCTATCTGCTCAATCAGAACATGCTCCGGCCGGATGACGACATCACCGGCATCGACTTCGACGAGGAGCTCGATGTCGTCGTCGTGCGGACCCGGCGCGAGACCAACTACGAGGACAAACTGAAGAAGAAGGTGCGGACCTCGGGCTGCGCCCAGGGCACCGTGTTCGGCGACCTCATGGAGCGCTTCGAGCAGGTCCGGCTGCCCGCGGATGCGGTGCTTCGGACCTCCTGGCTCTATGCGCTCGCCAGGAAGATCAACACCGCCCCCAGCCTCTATCTCAAGGCGGGCGCGATCCACGGCTGCGTCCTCTGCGAAGCCGACCGGCCGCTGCTCTACATGGAGGACGTCGGCCGGCACAACGCGGTCGACAAGATCGCCGGCTACATGTTCCTGAACGGCATCGGCCCGGAGCGGAAGATCTTCTACACCACGGGGCGGCTCACCAGCGAGATGGTGATTAAGACCGTGCAGATGCAGATTCCCATTCTGATCTCACGCTCGGGCTTCACCGCCTGGGGGGTCGAGCTCGCGCGCGAGGCCAATCTCACCCTGATCGGCCGCGCCAAGGGCAAGCGGTTCATCGCGCTCTCGGGCGAGAGCCGCATCGTCTTCGACGCTGACCCGCGCTACGTGCCCGAAGAGTCCCGCCGCCTTCAGCGCAAGGCCTCGCGCGAAGACGACGCCGCTTAGTCCGTCGGGCGTCTTGGCTCGCTCTGGGCGGCAGCGCCGGCCTAGCAGATGTGATTGTTTGGCAACGTGGCGGAGCTTCGACTTTGGGATCTTCAGGCGTGCGGATCAACGCGGCGACGGCCAGAACCACCGAACACTCCGGCATGCCCTCGAGACCGCATCTGATAACACGCCTTGTTGTTGCCTGGTGCGGTCTAGTCTGGTTCTTGATCCTGGCCGTCGCAGTATACGTCCTTGCCAGCGGATACTCGCTCACCTCCCCGCCCTTAGTGATCTTGTTTGGGATCTTCATAGTCTTCTCAATATTGGCGGTGCGTACCGCGACCCGACTGTTCGCGTGCCTTGCTCTGACGACGCTTGTCGTCCCTGTCTATCTGTTCGAGAGCTACCTCAGGTTCGAGGCCTACCTGGAGACGACCAGTCACAGCAACCTTGCGCATGTCGCCAAGCTCAGACAGCAAGGTCTCGCAGCCTACCCTGCTGTGTTCCCGAGCGGGTTTCTCGATCTTTGGCAGAAAGCCGGCGAAGAGAGTCGGAGCCCGATCGTGATCGAAGATCGGGAAATTCTACCGCTCGCAGGGATACCGAACGTCCTGACGTCATACTGCCGTGCGCATGATCGGGATCGGAGCTGGGTCACGTACCACAGCGACAGCTTTGGGTTCCGGAATCCTGTGGTTGGCCGGGCCGAGGGCAACCCCGAATTCGCCCTGCTCGGGGATTCATTCGCGCAAGGTTACTGTGTCCATGATGCGTTCACCTACGCCGCACAGATATCGGT
>JBKPDM010000388.1:0-4739 GCA_046727895.1 Pseudomonadota bacterium
TCTCGGAGGTGGTCGCACACAGCGCCTCGAGCGCGCGAATCACCGCATCGAGGTTCTGCAGAACCCGGCTCTCGCTGCGGCCGAGCGACGACACGCCCCACGGCTGGAGCGCCGCCTGCAGGGGCCGCAGGTCATGCTGACGGAGCGCCAGGTAGTGCGCGAGATTGGCCCGGCTCGCGCGAAATCCGGGCCGCTCGACCGCCGCAGGCCAGGCCTGCAAGTGATGTTCCCCCTGGCTCGCGACCTGCTCGCGCAGGGCGCGCAGGCCCCCGAGCAACGCCCGCAAGTCCTGGCCCTCGACCTCGCTCATCCTCCACCCCCGTCGGAGATCAGGCTCATCGGCGCCTGCGCCATCCGATCGATCGTCCAGGATCAGAGGAATTGTGACAGAAGAAAGACAAACGCCCCGATGCCGGCTGACCGGCTGCCGGCGACGTGATAGAAGGCGGATGCCAGGAGGGCAGCGGCGTCATGGTGACGCGATCTGAGCAGCTCTACGATGATGATTTCTACGCCTGGACCCGCGACCAGGCGGCTGCGCTCCGCCGCCTCGCTCTGATGCGGCCCAATGTCGAGATCGATCTCGAGCACCTCATCGAGGAGGTGGCCGATCTGGGGACGAACCGGCGCGATGCCGTCCGGAGCCAGCTTCGAGGGATCCTGCAGCACTGCCTGAAGCTGGAGCATTCGCCGGCACGCGATCCGCGTCCGGGCTGGCGGGATTCGATCATCGAGGGACGGCTCGAGATCGAGGACAAGCTGTCGCAGAGCCTGCGTCGCGATCTCCAGCGCAATCTGCCGAAGCTGTACGACCAGGCGCGGCGCGCTGCCGCGGACTCGCTGCGGGCCTACGGCGAGGAAGCGGCCGCGGACGTGCTGCCGGAGTCCTGCCCCTACCGTCTGGCCGACCTGCTTCGCCATGGCTGGTATCCGGCCAGCCGGCATGGCCTGAAGCCTTGAGGGCCACGAACCTCTGCATCGAGCGCGGGCCGGGCGGGCACGGTCGCGTGCGTGGTCGAGCCTGCCTATGATGGCGCGGGCTGCCGGGCAAGGGAGGTGACGCCAGTGAATCGGATCGATCTCGAGGGCAAGCGGGCGGTGGTGACCGGCGGCGGCCAGGGCATCGGGCGGGCGATCGCCGAGCGGCTCCTGGCATCCGGCGCGGCCGTTTCGCTCTGGGATCGGGATCGCGCCCTGGTCGAGGCGACCCGGGCCGAGCTGGCCGGCCAGGGTACGGTCCACGCCATGGCGATCGACGTCACCGATCTGGCCGCGGTCGAGGGCGCAGCGGAGGCGACCAGCCGGGCGCTCGGCGGCATCGACATCCTGGTCAACAACGCCGGCATCGCCGGTCCCAACCACATGCTCTGGGAATACCCGCCGGGGGCCTGGCGCGAGGTGGTCGAGGTCGATCTGAACGCGGTCTTCTACTGCTGTCGCGCGGTCGTGCCGCGGATGCTCGCGCAGAACTACGGCCGGATCGTCAACGTCGCCTCGATCGCGGGCAAGGAGGGCAATCCTTCCGCCAGCGCCTATGCCGCCGCCAAGGCGGGCGTGATCGCGCTGACCAAGGCGCTGGGCAAGGAGCTTGCGACCCACGACATCGCGGTCAACTGCATCACGCCCGCGGCCGCAAGGACCCGGATCTTCGATCAGATCACGCAGGAGTTCGTCGACTACATGCTGGCCAGGATTCCGCGCGGCCGCTTCGTCAAGGTCGAGGAAATCGCCTCGATGGTCGCCTGGCTGGTCTCGGCCGAGAACTCCTTCACCACAGGCGCCGTGTTCGACCTCTCGGGCGGCCGCGCCACCTACTAGAGTTGCGCTGGAGTCGGGATCCATGGCGATCGCCCAGGCGGAGCGGCGGCTCGCGGCCATCCTGGCGGCCGACATCGTCGGCTACTCGCGCCTGATCGAAGCGGACGAAGCTGGCGCGCTGGCGGCGATCAAGGAACTGCGGCGCGCGGTGATCGATCCGGTGCTCGCCGAGCGCCACGGCCGGATCGTCAAGCTGATGGGCGACGGGGCGATCGTCGAGTTCGGCTCGGTGGTCGACGCGGTCGCCTGCGCCGTGGCGATCCAAAAGAATGTCGCCGAGCGGCAGAGCGGGATTCCGCCCGAGGGGCGGATCGTGTTCCGGATCGGCGTCAATCTTGGCGATGTGGTGGTCGAGGGCGAGGATCTGCTGGGCGACGGGGTCAACGTGGCGGCGCGCCTGGAACAGATCTGCGAGCCCGGCGGCGTGCTGGTGTCCGGCACCGCGTATGACCACCTGCAGGGCAAGCTCGACTGCGGCTTCGAGGACCGGGGCGAGCGGCGGCTGAAGAACATCGCGCGCCCGGTGCGGGTCTACCGCGTGACTGCCACGGACAAGGCCATGGTGTCCGCGCCGGCGTCGGCTCCGCCTCTGTCCGCCAAGCCCGTCGTCGCAGTGCTGCCGCTCGAGAACATGAGCGGCGACCCGGAGCAGGTCTACTTCAGCGACGGGATCAGCGAGGCCGTCATCACCGAGCTCGCCCGCTTCCGCGAGCTCATGGTGATCGCGCGCAATTCATCCTTCGCCTTCCGCGGCAAGGCCGTGGACGTGCGCGAGGTCGGCCGCGCCCTCGGTGGGTGCCGGCTACGTGGTCGAGGGCAGCGTGCGCCGGGCCGGGGAGCGGGTGCGGATCACCGCCCAGCTGATCGACGCGAGCACCGGCACGCACCTCTGGGCGGAGCGCTACGACCGGCCGCTCGAGGACGTGTTCGCGATCCAGGACGAGATCGCGCGCGGCATCGTCGCCACGGTGGCTGCCCGCGTGCTGGAGGACCGCGAAGCCGCCGCGCGCCGCAGGCCGCCGCGGGACATGCGCGCCTACGACCTGTTCCTGCAAGGTCTCCGGCTGTCGGATGTCTTCACCCCGGGGGCGCAGGAGCAGACGAGAGAGCTCTTCGAACGCGCGCGTGAGCTCGATCCGACGTTTGCGCGCGCCTACACGGGCCTCGCAGCCAACCACCTCAACCGCGCCACCAGAGCTGGCGTCGGGGTGCCGCGCGGCGAGGACGCCAACCTGAGAGAGGCGCTCCGCCTTGCGGAGCAAGCGCTGGTGCTCGACCCGAACGACCCGCGGGTGCACGCCGCGCTGGGCGGCATATGCCTGGCGTGGCGCGACTTCGACCGCGCCGGCCGCCACTTCGATCTGGCGCGGGCCATGAACCCGAACGACGCGACAATCCAGATCCTCTGGGCGCGGACGCAGGCCTGTCTGGGGCAGGCCGAGCGAGGGCTGCCGGCGGCCGAGCTGGCCATGCGCCTCAACCCACGTCACCCGCGCTGGTACGAGCACTACCTGTCGAGGATCCTGTTCCTCGCCCGGCGTCACGAGGAGGCGGTGACGATCCTCGAGCGGATCACGGCTGAGGCTCCCCTCCGGCATCCGCGCGACCTCGCCTGGCGGGCGGCGGCCTGCGGCCATCTCGGCCGGGAGGAGGACGCGCGCCGCTGCGCCGGATGGTTCCTTGAGGCAATCCGTAAGGCGTGGCAGGGCGATCCGGCCGCCGGTCCCGCCGAATACGTGGACTGGCTGGTTGACAATTCCTGCCTGCGCCGCCCGGAGGACGAGGCGCATCTCCGCGAAGGGCTGCGCCTGGCCGGCCTGCCGGAGAAGTAGCCGGCGGTGGGGTATCGCAGCTCACGCGAGCGGTTCTGGGGGCGCGGCGGCGGCAGCGCGCCTTTCGAGTTCGTGATATGATGCAGGTCAATGTCTGGACCTGACCCCTCCCTTAGCAAACATTACCCCTATGAGCGACAAGGACCTGCCAAGCCGCAAAGCCCCGGCCGATCCGGTCGAGAGCTTTCTCAAGCAGGTGGCCAAGACCCCGCCGCCCAAGCCGGGAGGCGGTCGGGCGCGCCTGATCTTCGCCATGGATGCCACGGCGTCGCGCGAGCCAACCTGGGACCGCGCCTGCCAGGTCCAGGGTCAGATGTTCCTCGAAACCGCAGCGCTCGGCGGCCTCGACGTCCAGCTGGTGTACTATCGCGGCTTCGACGAATGCCGGGCGAGCCGCTGGGTGGACAATCCGGGCGACCTGGTCCGCCTGATGAGCGGCGTGTTCTGCCTGGCCGGGCAGACCAAGATCGGCCGGGTGCTGCGCCATGCGGTGCGCGAGACCCAGAAGAAGCGGGTCGCGGCCCTCGTCTTCGTCGGCGACTGCTTCGAGGAGAAGCTCGACGGCGTCGGTCAGATTGCCGGTCAGCTCGGCCTGCTCGGCGTGCGCGCCTTTCTCTTCCAGGAGGGCCACAATCCGGAGGCCGAGCGTGGCTTTCGCCACATCGCGCAGCTGACCAACGGCGCGCATTGCCGGTTCGATTCGAGCAGCCCGCAGCAGCTGCGCGACCTCCTTGGCGCGGTCGCCGCTTACGCCGCGGGCGGGCAGCGCGCCCTGGCCGATCTGTCGCAGCGCTCGAGCTCCGCGGTCCGCCTGCTGGTCAGCCAGGTCAGATAGAGTGCCATGGGCCTCTATCTTCTGGTCGGGGTTGCGCTCCTGATCACGGTCCTGCTTGTCGCGCGTGGCTTCACTCAGGCTAACCCGGCGCAGCTGGCGCAAGGGGTGCGCGCCTTCATCGCGGCGTTCAGCGCGCTCGCCAGCACGGGGCTGTTGTTCAGCGGCCGTTTCGGCCTCGCCCTGATCACCATCGGCGCCACCTTCATGGCGGTGCGCGCCATGCGGCGCTCGGCAACGGGCGGGCTCGGCGAGTT
>JBKPDM010000389.1:0-3524 GCA_046727895.1 Pseudomonadota bacterium
GTTCACGCTGACGCTGCTGTTGGTCTACGCGGTCCCATCCGAGGCGGCGGATGTCGCCCCGGAAGGGGCGAGCCTCGGCGGTGCTTGGACGGCGGTCGAGGCCGCGCAAGAGATCGTGGGCCATCGGCTCGAGTTCGCGGACAACCGCTTCCGCATCTCGGTGGGAAACAGCCTGGTCTACGCCGGCACTTGCAGAGATACGTGGTCCTCGGATCGGCCGGTGTGCTGCTCGCGCTGATCGCTGCGCTATCGGGCGCGCTTAGCGGCCGGGCGCAGGGCAAGGCTCAGGACCTCAAGCCCGCGAGCGCCTTCGATGGCATCGCCGATCAGGCCGAGCGCTCGCGCGCCCTGTTCGTCGAAGCCGAGAAGGTCATTCTCAACCCGCGCTGCGTCAACTGCCACCCGGCGGACGACCGCCCGCGCCAGGGCGACGACAGCCACCTGCATCTGCCGGCGGTAGTGCGCGGCGAGGCCGATTTCGGCGCCGCCGGGCTGCATTGCAACACCTGCCATCAGGCCGAGAACAACGATCGTGCCCATGTGCCCGGCCATCCGGCGTGGCGCCTCGCGCCGATCGAGATGGCCTGGTACGGTAAGTCGCCTGCCGAGGTCTGCGCACAGATCAAGGACCCGGAGCGCAACGGCGGCCGCTCGCTCGCTCAGATCCACGAGCATATGGCGACCGATTCGCTGGTCGGCTGGGGCTGGCATCCGGACGCCGGGCGGACGCCGGTGCCCGGCACCCAGGCGCGCTTTGGCGAGTTGATCAAGGCCTGGATCGAGACCGGCGCCGAATGCCCAGCAGGTTGATGGTCGCTCGCGCGCGCCCCGGGTTTCATCGAAAGGGAGGCGCGGCGGCGTTGGCAGCGGCTCGGGATGCTCGGTCGCGCGTCGATGCCCTCAACGAACGGAGCGAGACGAGGGGCGAGCCACGGCTGTATGTGAAAGGACCTAGAGAGCGCTGGATTCTCGGTTCGTCGGCGTTCCGCGTTGCTTTCCGGGCCATGATATCAGGCCTGCCGCTCGATCGCCTCGACCCGCCCGCCGTGCCGATGCCTGCGCAGCTGCCACGCGCGCGGTGGTCAGCAGCCCCACGGTTACGTACAGGCCGCAGGGAAGCGCGATCTCGTAGGGCCCGCGGTGTCAGATCGATCATCCATTAGCTGCTTGTTCACCATTGATCAGCGATAATCCGCGACAGATGAGAGCGGAAGGTGCCGCGGTCGGGCGTGCCGTGCCCGCCTTCCGCATTGGCGCCGCTCGGCCGATCAAATGAGAGCTCGATCTGCGCGAGAGCCGATCACGCTCATAGCGCGACCGCCCGATCTATCCACCGATCTCGGGACAACCCTGCGCACGGATCGGTGGCCGACCTGTGGATGGCGCTCGCCGCATTGCCATTTTACCTTGGTCTACGCGTAGGCCGTCCCACCGAGGTTTGGATCTCAACGAGGGTGACGGCGCGAGCGGCGGCTCTTCGCCGTGGATTTGGATTTCAACCCCGCCCAGGCGCTCGGATCTATCGCGAGGCTCTGGCGACCGGTCCTCAGGCACGGAGCGAGGCGAGCCATGGCAGATCATATCCTCTTCGTCGGCCTGGACGTCCACAAACGGATCATCGTGGTGGCGACGGCGCCAGACACGTCGGGCACGTCGTGCACCTTCTATGGCACGATCGCCAACACGTCGGACGCCCTGCGCCGGCTGTGCAAGAAGCTGGCCGCTACCGGCGCCGAGCAGCACTTCTGCTATGAGGCGGGCCCGTGTGGCTACGTGGTGCAGCGTCATCTTGGCCGTCTCGGGCATCGCTGCGACGTGGTCGCGCCGACCCTGATCCCGCGCAAGGCCGGTGATCGGGTGAAGAACGACCGGCGTGATGCGATGACCTTGGCGCAGAACCTGCGCGCCGGTCATCTGGTCGAGGTCTGGGTGCCCGACGAGGCCCATGAGGCGAGGCGCGACCTGGTGAGGATGCGCGCGCTTACCAAGCGCGATCACGGCTGAGTTGCGCCTGAAGGCGCTCAGAAGCGCATCATACGATCCAGCGCTTCGTGGAGGACGGTCTCGATTGTGATTAATCTCTTACTATGTAGCTGTCGCGCATTGTAAACAGATCGCGCAGGTCAGGCCGCCGCCATTGGCTCGTGCTCGAGCATCCATTGGCGCAACGCCGCCATCGGCCAGTCGCGGACGCCGACCGGCGTCCCGGTCGACCGCAACAGCGCCCTGCCGTCAGGATCGAAGTCGAGGTCGCGGAGCACGCGCCTTGCGCCGCTCGCGTTTCGTTTGCGCCATCAATCGCCGCTCATCCTCGCGATGGCGACGGCGGCCTCGGCGCGGAGCACGGCGGCGAGCAGGCGCTCTTCAAGTCGTCACGGCAGCCGTCGCCTTGGCGACCAACTCCGCGATCGACTCCTCGACCCCGGCGAGGTGCCGCTTGACTTCTGCGACAGCGTGTTCCGCCGCCGGGCCATTCGGGTTGCCCTGTTCGAGCACGGTCACGGCGTCTTTCAGCTCGCTGACCGCCCACTCTAAGGCCGTGCACTGTTTCTGGATGGCTGTACTCATTCTCGAACTTACTCCTCGGGTTGTGCCGGCAGAGACCCCTGCCAGCTGGTACGCAAGCCCGCCGCCACCTCGAGCACCGCGACGCGGGCATACAGGTCGTCGAACAGCAGCAGCCCGGCCACGAGGTCATGATCCATGAAAAAGATACAGCTTTCTGTATCTCTTGCAGGGTCTTTCGCACATTGCAACCCGGGGCGCCCGCCGCCCGGCAGGCGTCGCAGCGCTTGCGCAGCCTGTGCATCTCCGGCGGCATCGGCGCGCCGCAGATCACGCACGAATGGGGCTCACGCTCGGCCTTCATCGCCGCCCACCTCAGGTTCGGCTCCGGACCGCGAGCCTGGCGCCTCGACCGCTGCGCCGCGAGCAGGCATGTCCGCGAGCAATAGCGCTGGTCGACCTTGGTGCCGGGCAGCCCCCCCGCACCACGCGCACGACGCCAGCGGCACCAGCGGCGCGCCCCGGGCCGCCCGCCGGCAGGCTGGCGTGCAGAAGCGTTGCCGGGCGCCGACCCGCAGTTACTCGCAGCCGCATCGGGCGCACCGCGCCTTGACGGCGATGTCGTGGTCCTCGCCGTCGTCAAAGCCCACCGGCGCCGGCACCCCGGCCAGCTTCCGCGCGCTCAGCACCAGCGCCTCGGCCTTCCTGTCCGCCGCGTGCCAGCCCTTGCCTTGAAGGATCGCCGCCACCCGGAACTGGCGCCGAAGATCAGCCTCGAACAGCCACGGCTGCTCCGCCGGCCCCTGGCGCATCACCGCCGCGGCCCTCTCGACCGGCGCCTCGAGGGCCTGGATCGCGGCGGCCTTCAGGGCGTCGAACTGCGCGCGCCCGGCCGGGTCGGCGATCGCCGCCGTCCGCCGAGGCCGCCGTGGCGATGCGGGCCGCCCTAAAAGGGCACCGGCCATGAACCCGATCGCTCTCGCCCGTCGCCTGCGCCAGATCGAGGCCCGGATCGCGCC
>JBKPDM010000390.1:0-7225 GCA_046727895.1 Pseudomonadota bacterium
CGGTGGGTTGTCGGGTCAAGTCTCGACCTTCGCGCCTGCTTTCGCGGTCGGCGGCGCCGCTGGAGTCGAAGGACGGGATTGCCGGACCAGCATGACGGTAAGGCCGCGAGCGACGCGCCCGCGGGTGTCGCCAGCCCCGCCAGCGCTTCAGTGATCGCCAGCCCGGACCGAACCGCCCGCTCGGCCTCGTTCTCGTGCGCCCGCGGCCAGCCGAAATAGGTCAGCACGCCGTCGCCCATGAACTTGGCGACATCGCCTTCGAAACGCCCGATCTCGCCGGCCACCGCGTTCTGGTAGCACCGGATCACCTCGCGCATGTCCTCGGGATCGAGCCGTGCCGCCAACTCGGTCGAGCCGACCATATCGACGAACATCACCGTCAGCTGCCGCCGTTCGGCTTCGCGAGGAACTTCGGACGCTGTGCTTGGCTCAGTCGTGCGATCCTGCGCAGGCCCGGCGTCCAGCGCCGCTATTGCCTTGAGCAGCCGCTTGCGGCCGCCGAGGTTGAGCCCGAGCATGATGGCCAAGCCCTTGCTCAGCGAGCCAGCGCGCGAGGGGGCGTCCCGTTTTCCGCTCTGGTGGTGGCCATTTAGCAGCTCCCGGTTGTGCAGCGGATGCGACAATAATGTCGCCACCTATAGGTGCGATTGAAGTGTTTTCGTGCCTGAACCGCCAGCCGGGCGGAGAAAGGCTCCGGGTTCGGGCCTGCCCGTCGGAGACCCACGGCAGCTTGCTTACTTGGTGAGGCCGGCGAGGCCGGCGATTAGGAACGAGGCGAGCACATGAGCAAATGGCCGCCGATGTGGACCGAATCCATGTTCAGCGGGCCAGTGACCTTTGCGCCGCTCATATTGAGCAGGCCCCCGATCTGGGCGCGACTGAGATCCAGGCGCCGGTCAGGACCAGCTGGCCCCTGATGTGCACGCCGCGCAGGATCACTTCCTCGAACTCGGCGCCCTCGCTCATGAACAGATCACCGCCGATACTGGCTCCAACCACGTTCAGCGTGTCGGTGATCTTGGCGCCGTCCATGTCGATCTGGCCCCCGGTCTGCGCGCCGTGCCCGATCACCATGGCGAACTCGGCCCAGCGCATGTAAAGATCCCCGCCGATGTTGGCCGAATCCATGTTCAGCTTGCCGGTGACCTTGGCGCTGTCCATGTTGAACTGGGCCCCGATCCGCGCGCCGTGCAGGATCACATCGGCGAACTTCGCGCCCCCGTGCATGAGCAGATCCTCGCCGACGTCGGCCCCACTCATGTCCAGCGTGCCGGCGATTACTGAGCCATTCAGCGACATGAGAGATCTCGTCCGAAGGCCGCGAAAGTTGACGTCCGCGGTAAAGCGCGACCTGTTCAGCCAGAGCTCGTGAGCGATGTCGGCCTCCTCGAGATCGACCGGCTCGACGAACCACGCGCCCGCGATGCGGACGCCCTGGCGGGGAATGGCAGTGCGCCAGGGGTCGTGGAGAAGGATGGTGTCGAGGAAGGCGGGACTGAGTTTGCGCGCCTCGGTCCACCCCTCCACTGAGCGCGGATCGAGCGTGTCGCCAAGGAGGCGGTTGAGATCAGCGATCTTGCCGCCGCAGATCTGAATCCAGACCCATACCTCGGTCACGGTGCGTGCTGTTGGCGGCGCGGCCTCCATACACGGCTCGCCCGGAAGCGCCGGCTGAGCCAGTCCTGGAGTTGCTCAAATGAGCCAGACGGCCGCGAGGAGGCGGATCAGGAAACGCCACATGCGTCTCGCAGCCGACTCGCCGTCCGTGAGTTCCGGCAGGATACCGAAATCGATTGCAGCCTCGACGAACGCCTCCGGATGATGGCCAAGCACTTGCTCAGCGAGCCAGCGCGCGACGTCGAGCATTGCACCCCTCAAGCCATCGCTTGACGGGACAGTAGCACACCACTTTGGCTCCGGCCGCAGTTTCGAGACGCGAGGCTTGTGCACACGAAGCGGTAATCGCAACGCACCTATGCTCGGCGGCCGATGGGGCCGGCAGCGTAGGGTGGCCGAATGCTCTGGCGTCTCGCGACCGCTTTCGCTGCCATCGTCGGGTCCAGGCGGCGCACCATTCCCCTTACCGGGCCCGCCAAGGTCATCGACGGCGACACCATCGTTGTGGCCGGCCAGCTCATCAGGCTTCACGGCATCGACGCACCCGAGCTGGACCAGACATTCTGGTGGCGTGGCGAGCAGCTCGTGTGCGGCACGATGGCCCTGGCCGCCCTTGAGGCGCTGACCGCCGGCGTCAAGCTTCGCTGCGAGCCCGTCGAGCAGGACCGGCACGGCCGCCTAGTAGCCAAGGTCTTCTCAGCCAACGGCGTCGACATCAGCCGTAGGCTGGTCTCGGCCGGGTGGGCGCTGGCCTACCGGCGATACTCTAAGGATCACGTCGACGCCGAGGACGAGGCCCGGAAGGCCAAGCGCGGCATGTGGCGGGGCAGCTTTGTGAAGCCCTGGGTATGGCGCGCGACGTCGGTGCCGCGGCGCGCGCAGGCACCCGCCCTCGCTACGAGCGGCCAGGGGCGAGCTGGGCGATGACGGGGCCGGTTTCGATCGTGCTTCACGATCGTCGGCGGCTGTTGGGCTGCGCGGTGAAACCAGAGAGGATGGCATGAGCGGTTGGGCCGACCTCAACCACCTACAGACCGGCCGATGCGTAGAGTACTTCGCCAAGATGGCCCTCGTACGCGCCGGCTTCTTGGGCCGCCCCAGTCCGGCGCGCAGGGCGAAGTCGCGTCGCTGCTAGGCGTAGTTTGGCGGCGCCATCGGGTAGTCGGGCTTCAGACCGAAGCGCTCGCGATACTGCGCGGACGTCAGGCCGTGCCTGGGCGCGAGCAGCGTCAGCCGCGGAAACGCGGCCCACCCTGTGGGTCCACCCGATCACGCACCAGTGTCGCCGCTGGACGGCCGCCTTTGTCCGTCCGCCCGCGGCCGTGCGGTTGCCTTCCTTCCACGACGAGCCGGCCTCTTCGGCCGTCCCAGGCCAGTCGCGAGCGCCACCTCCCGCCGCTGCTGGACGTAATTGGGTGCCGCCATAGGATAGTCGGGCTTGAGCCCGAAGCGCTCGCGGTACTCGGCAGGCGTCAGTTCGTGCTGGACCGCCAGGTGGCGCTTGAGCATCTTCTGCGGCTTGCCGCAGACGAGGCAGACCAAGTGATCCGGGCGGATCGAACGGCGCACGGGCACCGCGGGTTCGGCCCTCTCCTCGGCCGGGGGTTCGACCTTAGCCCCAATCTTGGCCAGCTGGCTCGCAACCGTGTTGATGAGCGTGGCGAGGTCGGATGGGGCGGCCTTGTTATGCGAGACGTAGGCTGAGACGATCCCTGTCGTCAGCTGCGCCGAGCTTGACGGTGGCTCGGCATCATCCGTCACGACAGGACTTTCGCCGTGATCCCTTTGCATGCGGCGGTGCCGCCTACTGCTGGGGTGCTGGTGCGGGCGCGCCGCTAAACCAGCCGGTCGTGTACCCGATGATGATGAGCACGACGATTACGGCCGCAACCGCATACCAGATGCGCCGATCCTTGAAATCCATTGGCCTGGCCTCCCTTCTGCCTGTCTGAATCCTAGATGCTCTCAGCGCGCCACAGGCCGGAAACACCCCATTCGCGGGGATAACTACGGCGCTCCGGCCAGCACGCGGACAGGCGCGGCAATGGGCAGGCCAACCGGGCGCACCACCGGTGATGTGGGATCGCGGCAAAGGTGAGGCACTGGAACCGGTAGAGGGCCTACTCCCTCGCTGGTTCACGAGCGGGGGTGGTCGCGCTCCTCCAGCGGTTGCTCCAGGCCAGGCTCTCCAGCACCAGCGAATCACCTCCCCGCCCCCCGAGGATCGCCTCGACCAGATCGGGCGCCAGCAGCGCCAGCCGCAGGATGCCGCTCATGTACCTTCGATATCCCCTCTGCTCCAGGGCAGCGCGAGCGCCCGCGTTCTCATCGACGACAGCAGGATCTTGTCAGGCTACGGATTGCCCTCCATATACCATCCAACAGGATGTCGATAGGATGGTAAGACGCATGGCAGGCAATGTGCATGAGCTGCGACCTAGGACCGGCGACACCGAGAAGATCACGATCAACCTCGGCTATGTCGACCTCGGCCACATCGACCTGATGGTGCAGGAGGGGTTCTACTCGAACCGCACCGACTTCATCCGCACCGCCATCCGCAACCAGCTCGAGCGACATGCCGAGGCAGTCAAGCGGTCGGTGGCGCACAAGAGTCTGGACCTCGGCCTGCGGCACTACAGCCGCGAGGATCTCGAAGCGGTGCGTGCAGCCGGCCAGACGCTCCACATCCATGTGCTGGGTCTTGCCAGCATTGCCCATGACGTCACGCCCGAGCTTGCCTGCGCCACGATCGAATCGGTCGTCGTGCTGGGGGCCCTGCGCGCCAGCCCGGCGGTCAAGGCCGCTCTGGCCGACCGGATCCGGTGACGGGGGTGGCTCGCGCCGCCGGCTTTCGCCTGGCTGACGCGACGCGGGCACCGCCGCCGACGCCATCAGATTCCGCCAACGGCCTTCTCAACCGCGAGACGGATCAGCTTCCTCGCGCGGCCGCCTGACCTCTTGCCGAACAAACCCAGAAAGCTCCGGACATGAACGACGCACTGCACTCCGACATGCTCGAGGCGACCCGCCTCACCCGCGCCGGGAGGCTCACCGAAGCGACCGCGCTCCTGCAACGCGCGCTGCGCGGCGGAACGGGGTCGGACGCTGCGTCCGGCCCGGCCGGCGAGGCCGCGCACGCGCCTGCCGAACGCGGCTCGCGCGTCATCGACCTGACGCCGGAGACAATTGAGCTGACCGATCACCAGGCGTCGCCGCGCACCGGGCAGGCGTCGGGCACCGGCGCCAGCAGCCGGCCGGCCGGCCTGACGCCGGGAACGGCCCAGCCGCACCCGCGCCAGGTGCTGCGTGGCTTCCTCGACCGGGTCAAACGGATCCACTCCGAGCCAAGCATAGCGGGGCTCGCCAAGCGCTCTCCGGTGCACGCGCCCGACGTCGTACCGGACGGCGGACGGTTTCTGGTAGCTTCCTATGGCAACCAAGCCGGCAGCCGCGTCTACAAGCTCTACGTCCCCAGTCGCTATCATGGGCAGGCGGTCCCCCTGGTCGTCATGTTGCACGGCTGCACCCAGTCGCCCGACGACTTCGCCGCCGGCACGCGGATGAACGTGCTCGCCGAGGAGCACACCTGCCTCGTCGCCTATCCCGCCCAGGCCTCTTCCGCCAATGCCTCGAAGTGCTGGAACTGGTTCAGACCGAGCGACCAGCAGCGCAGCCAGGGCGAGCCCTCGCTGATCGCAGGCATCACGCGGCAGATCATGCGCGACTACTCGGTCGACCCCGAACGCGTCTATGTTGCCGGGCTCTCGGCGGGTGCGGCGGCCGCCGCCATCATGGGGATGACCTATCCCGATCTCTACGCCGCGATCGGCGTGCATTCCGGCCTCGCCTGCGGGGCCGCCGGCGACCTCCTCTCCGCGTTCGCCGCCATGCGCCAGGGCGAGGCCGTAGCCGTGCGCGGATCCGGGGAGTACCGGCGAATGGTCCCGACGATCGTGTTCCATGGGGATCAGGACAGCACGGTTCATCCGCGCAACGGCGACCAGGTCATCGAGCAGTCCAGGGCAACCCAGATGACGGACTTGCGGACAACGGTGCAGCACGGTCGGGTCCCCGGCGGGCATGCCTACAGCCGCACGCTGCACGCTGACGCGCGCGGACAAGTGATCCTCGAGCAGTGGGTCATCCACGGCGCCGGTCATGCCTGGTCGGGCGGCAGCCCTGCTGGCTCCTACACCGATCCGCAAGGGCCCGATGCCGCGCGGGAGATGCTCCGGTTCTTCCTCGAGCACCGACATGTCGAAGCCGCGCGGCCTGTCCCGTCGGACTGAAACCCGGGCAGCCTGATGGCGCTGCCACCATGATGTCCTGCTGTCACCGTCCGCTAGCAGGCCGCGGAAATAGTGCGAGATTCGGCCATATTTCTGTCTTTGTTGTGTGATTTAGCGGGTCCCCCGTGCTCGAGTCGTGGGTATCTCGCTTGGGCGGGAAGCGGTCCGGCCGGTCTGGAGACGGACTGCGGGCATGGTCAGCCTGCCGCCAGCAGCTTGGGCAGCCGGACCAGGTTGCAGGCGGCGGCGCTCAGGGTGAACATCCAGCCGACCCGGGCGGTGCCGCGGTGGCGGGTCTTGCGCAGGCCGCCCACGGTCTTGATCCAGCCGAAGCTCTCCTCGATCCGCTTGCGCGTGCGCTGACTGACCGCGTACCCGGGATGGCGCGTGGTCCGGCCGTCGATCGCCGAGCGGCGACCGCTGGTATTCTGCGCGATGTGTGGCGTGACGTTCAGGGTTCGGAGCGCGGCGACGAAGCCTGCAGAGTCGTAGCCCTTGTCGGCGCCCAGCGTCGCCTGGTGACGCCCCGCCTGGCGGCCCAACATAGCCTCGGCCGCGTCGCGCTCGGCGGTGCCGGTGGCCGGCGTCAGCATCGCATCGACGATCAGCCCGTGGCGGTTCTCCATCAACAGATGCCCCATGTGGCAGAGCTTCGCCTCCTTACCCCGCCCTTTGCGGAACAGCCGGGCATCGGGATCGGTGGTCGAGGCATGCGTGTCGTTGCGCCGCCGCTCGCCGTGAAAGTCGCGCTCGCGATTGCGCCCACCGCCTGTCGGCGGTCCCTGGTCACCTGTATCCTTCGGCTTGAAGCTCTTCATGCTGGCGAAGGCCTCGATCAGGGTGCCGTCGACCGAGAAGTGCTCGTCCGAAAGCAGTGCCCTGACCTCGGGCTGGGCGAGCACCGCCTGGAAGAACTGCGCCGCGACCTCGCCCGCCAGGAACCGGTCGCGGTTCTTGGTGAACACCGTCACATCCCAGATCGGCGCGTCCATCGCCAGGCCGACGAACCAGCGGAACAGCAGGTTGTAGTCCAGCTGTTCCATCAGCTGGCGCTCCGAGCGCACCGAGTAGAAGGTCTGGAGCAGCAGCGCCCGCAGCAGCTTCTCGGGCGGGATCGACGGCCGGCCGAGGTCCGAGTAGAGCCGGTCGAAGGCTGGCGACAACGCCGTGAGCCCCTGGTCGACGATCGTCCGGATCGGCCGCAACGGGTGATCCTGCGGCACCCTGGCCTCGCAGCTCAGGTAGGAGAACAGCGCTTCGGTCCGCACATCGCCGCCCCGCATCGTCATACCCCACATCTGGTAGCCCGATGCGCC